>JACRQB010000108.1 GCA_016222925.1 Nitrospirota bacterium
AATCAGCGTGACCAAGTAGTCGCGTACCGTTTTAGAGGAGCGGCGAAGATGTCGCCGCTCCTTCCACCATCACCTGCGATGTGATTGAAAGGGGATCCACGTGAAACAGAAACTGGTCTTCGTATGCGCGGCCTTAACAATCGGTACGCTTGGTCTGGGCCCAGCAGTATGGGCCGTCGACATGGGCGCCATGAAGTAAAAGGTTGAGACCGTGAAAGGTCAAGCGGAGAACGTAAAAAAAGAGGGTGGTGAGACCGCACAAAGTGCCAAGGATCTGAAGGCGCAAGATGCGATGAAAAACGCTGGAGAAGCGAAGGACGAGGGGAAAAAACTCAAGGAGGCAGTCACAGGCAAGTAGCGTGTGAGAATTGTTCCTTCACGGTTAGGCTGGCGCGCCATGGACGCGCCAGCCCGTCTGCTCCCTACCTAACAGGCCACTCCCTTCCTTGTGGTCCATCACAATAGACTCTCTGAGATCCTCAATGAAGTAGACGCCGTGTGGCTTGCCTCCATCCAGCATAGCCTGGGCCACGAAACCAGGCGAACTCCTATAGCCCAAGCTCAGACAGTCCAGGGTGATCGTCTGGTCGGTAACCGATGGGCCAGAGATATTTTCGATCCTCTTCTGAGATTGGCACATCGTTGATGCTTGCGAGACGCCGCCGCATCAGGCCATTGTCGTCAAGCTCCCAGTTTTCATTGCCATAGGATCGGAACCAGTTTCCTGAACGATCGTGCCACTCGTACGCGAACCGCACCGCGATTCGGTTATCGTGGTATGCCCACAGCTCTTTGATCAAGCGGTAGTCCAGCTCTTGGCTCCACTTACGAGTTAAGAACTGAACAATAGCATCTCGGCCCGTTAGGAACTCTGAACGATTTCGCCACTGGCTATCGGCACTGTAGGCCAACGACACCGTTTTGGGGTCGCGTGTATTCCAAGCATCCTCTGCCAAACGGACTTTCTGGATGGCAGTCTCCTGAGTGAACGGTGGAAAAGGCGCTCGTTTGTTCAGGTCTGATGCCATCACATCCTACCGTGGATAAAACAGCCGACAATCGCAAAAGATGTCTTCGTGTCAGGCCGGTGAAACCCCAGTCCCCGATCTTGCTGCACGTAATTCGGATTCTAGTTCGGCGATGCGTGCCCGCAACGATCCCGCGAATTCCTCTACCTCTTCAATCGAGTATCGTGGAGTGATGTACTTCGGGCAATTCCAATCGAACGAGATGACGTCGATGAAGACCAGCCGCTCAACACTCGACTGCCAACGTCGTCTCGTTGACCACCCGCAAGAATCCCTTGGGCCCACCACGATGCTGAATATAGGGCCATCCGGTTTCGCTGATCGATCCCAGATAGAAGCTGTCACGCTCTGCAATAAACTCAGCCTCGTCTTGACCTAATGGATCTCGTTCGGGCGTCCCTGGGATGTTCACGGCCCTTCCGTAGTACTGCATCTGTGCGCGATGTACGGCATCCGTCATCGCCAGCTCCAAGTATTTCAACGCCATGGTTGTGGCGACTTCGTCGCCTTTTTGCTTACATTCAGCTGCGAGGGCCAGCGCATTGAAAACTCGTCCAAGCGCTTCCTCTGAACAACTCTTCGGATCGGACAGAATGATGATCGCTGTTTTCATGGGGTCTCCTTTGATTGAATGACACTCACGATATTGTGGATGTCTGTTTGGTGTTGCGGTCTCCAGCGCACTGGTCACGATATCGATTCATCATGGCAAGTCCGGTACCACGTGCCGCCGCACTTGGTGAAACAAGAAAACTGCTTATGAGACAGGGGGTTGCCTGGCTATTCGTAGTTGCATGAAGCAGGAGGAAAGAAAGGTGTCCCCACGAGATGTCGTGGAGTTACGATATATCGTGGGAGTGGAACGTGAGATGCGTTGCTAGGCTATGTGGTGGGGAGAGGTTTCTTGATGCCGAGCTTCTGCATACGAGACCGTAGTGTGTTGGGATGGAGACCAAGTCGAGTCGCGGCGCCCTGTTTTCCTTCAATGACCCAGTGCGTATCGTGAAGGATGCGGAGAATGTGGGCTCGTTCCACCTCTTCCAGGGAATCGGCTACCGGTAACAGCGGGGTGGAGTTCCCCTGAAGCATCATATCGTCGATCTGAAGCATTGGTCCTTTTGCGAGGATCGTGGCCCGTTCCATGACATTTTCTAACTCCCGGATGTTGCCAGGCCAGGAGCATTTCATGAGGCGATCCATAGTCGACTGAGACACACCGTCGATCTTCTTGCCCATCTTGTGTGAGAACGTGGCGACAAATCGGTTGACCAAGAGTGGGATATCAGATGCACGGGCGGAAAGAGGCGGCACCTCAATTGGAAAGACATTCAACCGGTAGAGCAGATCGGCCCGGAAAGAACCGGCCTTCACCGCTGCATGAAGGTCTCGATTTGTGGCGGCAATGACTCGGACATCGACTTTGGTCGAATGGCCGCTGCCGACCCGTTCGACTTCCCTCTCTTGTAGTACCCGTAGAAGCTTGACCTGTGTGTCCAGCGGCAATTCTCCGACTTCGTCCAGGAAGATGGTCCCCCCGTCCGCCAACTCAAATCGGCCGATGCGTCGTTGTAAGGCTCCGGTGAACGATCCCTTCTCATGGCCAAAGAGCTCGCTTTCGACTAGATTCGTGGGGATCGCGCCGCAGTTGACCTTCACGAGCGAGCGGGCATTGCGAGGGCTCAGGTTGTGAATGGCCCTGGCCAGCAATTCTTTGCCGGTCCCTGTATCTCCGCGGATCAGGACCGTTGAATCCGTCGGCGCGACCTGTTCGATGAGTCGGAGAACGGATTTGATGCTCGGACTCTCACCGACGATCTCCTCAAAATTATGGTCAAGTTTGATCTCTTCGCGGAGATAGAAGTTCTCCGCCTCGAGTCGATTCTTGAGCTGTGCGACTTCTGTAAAGAGTTGCGCGTTCTTGATCGCGATCGCCGCTTGATTGGCAAAAATGGCCAACCGCTCGAACTCCTCATCGCTCAATGGTCGTCGCCCGAACATCGCAATGACGCCAAGCAGCTCCCAGCGGAATTTCAGCGGGTAGCCGGCAAAGGAGCGGAGACCGTTGTCTGTCATCCACTGTTTGTTCGGCAGCCGGTCGTCGCCGAGTATATCGTTTGTGTGCATGGCTCCGAAGCCTTGCGCGATCTTCCCAATCTTGAGCGCCCCCAGCGGGATGCGGCGATACTCCCCGTTGAGGTTGCTGTAGAGCCCCGCGCTTGCCTCAAGGTGCAGGCAGCGAGCCCGGTTCGTGCAGTCTGCCGCTTTGTAACACTCGGTGCAGAGATCGCCGGGACCTAACAGCCAGATGCGGGCGAAGGCGCCGTCGAGCTCGTCAATGAGTCCTTGCGTGATGGTGGTCAGTACTTGCTGCAAATCCAGACTCGAGGTCATCTGGAGTGTGATGCGCTCCAATATGTTGTGAGAATCGGAAGAAGGAGGGGAAGGGGGCGAAAAAGTGGAATTGTCCATTGTGGGATTTCCGAGCTGGGCTTCGCCCAGCGTGGAAGACGATAAGTCCCTGATAGCGGATTGTCAATCAGCAGGGAGGAGAGGCGGCTAGTCTGGTCGTCTTCTTGTTCGCGGAACACGCACGATCAGCATGTGCTCGCCTGGGACAAGCGCGCGTCTCGGCGCGCTCGGGGTTGGGAGGGTGAGAAGGTTGCGCGCAATCGAGGATCACCCAGCCCACCCTTGAAAACGAAATAGAGGGGTGGGATAAAGCGCGTAGAGGAAGATCAATGAGCCTCCATCCTTAGAGAGAAACCAAGTAAGCTTTGGGTAATTCCAGTTACTGAGCATAGGCCGGCTCTCAGGCCCTAACCTCGCGCATATTCTATTGAGTATTCGCCAGTTGCCAGGTGAGGGCGAGGACATACCGGGCTATGTTCCTCAAAATTTCCGGATCGATCGTGTCGGCGGTGTCGGTAGGCTGATGCTTTGAAAGGTTCGTCGTCGCCGCCTGGTAAGAATCCGTAATAGTCAAGCTTGTTGACCAAACCCACTGCGTACCCTGCTTCCTTTAACGTGGATTTCTTCAACTCTGTGACACGGAGGATTAACACTCTGTCTCCCACTCCGACATGGTCAATGTTGATCATGGCTTTCGTTGAGCCGAGGGGGATGACAGGTCTCGATGTATAGAGGCGTGACCCGAGCGAATCTCTCTCATGTCCACTGAATGATAGAAAGAGGATCGACCGTTGAGGACGTAGGCCGATTTTCCCAAGGGCCCGTGCGACCTCCAGGACTATGGCCGTTCCTGATGCATTGTCGTCGGCGCCAGGAAACCAGAGGCCCGCTGGACGTCCGAAATGGTCGCGATGGGCGCCGATGACGATGGTCTCCGGACCTGTACCTGGAATCATCCCCACCACGTTCGTCAGCAAGCCGTCCGCTATCGTAGTTTTCCAATGGAGAGAGGCATATCGATTGACGAGGCGCGATCGCGCCGATGGGGCGTTATTGAGTTGTTCTTGGAGAGTGCGAAGGTGGTCAGGAGTGGACTCATCGCCGCTTTCGGCGAGGAGCGTCTCGGCCAATTTCGTGCTGATCCATGCGCCAGGGAGGGCTTGGTCAGGGGAGAGCTGCCCATACAATGCGCTGGGCCTTCCCGTGGCACCGCGGCGAGTGTCATATGGGCTGATAATCGGTCCTGTGGCGGTCAGATAGGCTACGGCTCCTCGATCTCGTGCGAAGCGGACCTTGTCGGCGTGGCTGATGGAACCTTGGTAGTGATCCGGTTTGCCACGCAGGAAGAGCACGATGCAGGTCTTCACATCGACGCCGGCGTAATCGTCGATTCCGTGAGCGGGATCGACAATGCCGTAACCGACGAAGACGACCTGCCCCTGGAGATCGGCAGAGGGGGAGTCAAAGACCGGGAGGTAGTCTCTACCCAACTGCGCTGTGACCAACTGGTCCGCTGGGCCGGTGCGAACGACCGGGTCGGGTTCGAGGAGTGGCGTGGAGACCATCGAGGCCATGATGCCGACGGGCTCTTCCTTCCTGGCCCCGGGAGAGGGGAAGGCGATTCCCTTGTTGTCAATGAGCGGGAGTTGTACCCCTGCCGAAATCAATTCCTGTGCAACCCATTGTGCGGATCGCAGGTCATCGGCGGATCCGGCTTGCCGTCCGTTGAACGCCTGGCTGCTTAACGTGCGCACGTCGGCGAGCATCCGTTCGCTCGACAGGCTATTGAGTGCATCAACCCATGCACGCTGGTCTTCCTCCGATTGCGCGTAACCTCGGCTCCCCAAGGGAAGCAGAGCGAGGATGATTTCCAGGAGAATGATGACAACAACAGAGGGGGAGCAGCTACGCGTCGAGCGGTTCATGCAGTCTACCTCTTAAAGATGGCACAGAACTATGCCATAGACGGACTCCTTAACATATAGGCCTTGGCTTCGTCGAGTGAGGCAATGGCGAACTGCTGCGCCATTCCACTGCGCCCAAGCCCGGCGATTTGCGGAAAGATGCACCAGATCCAGTGACTGGATTTTCTCCCGGCGCGAAGCTCAGCGAGGACGGTGTCGTAGGTGGGCGCTTGGGTGGTGAGAAAGCGGTGGAGGTGGTAAGCATCGGTCATAAGCTATCTGCGGCCAAGTATGATCTTCCCAGGACGATATCATGCCTGGCAATGTTGGATTGCAGGGCCGGACACTCCCGCTCGGCCAGGCCGTCACTCCTTCCTGGCCGACTCGCCAGCATGTGATTGACAGCTCGGTGTCATCGCGTATATTGTTGCCATATACATGTAGGGGCCAGATGACGCGACTGCCGGGCGTGGAAGGGTTTGATTGGGACGAGGCAAATCTTGCCAAAAATTGGGAGAAGCACCGGGTTACTCCGTGGGAATGCGAGCAGGTCTTTTTTAATGTGCCGCTCGTGGTCGCCGATGACCTCGCCCATTCTACGGTGGAGCCTCGATATTACGTGCTGGGACAGACGGATGCCGGACGCCGCTTGTTTATTGTCTTCACCATCCGTCGACGGCGCATCCGCATTATTTCAGCCAGAGATATGAGCCCCAAGGAGCGGAGGACGTATCGTGACCAAACTCAAAAAAAGACCGACGTTCAAGACTGAGAAACAGGAAGCTGAGTTTTGGGCGTCACATGACTCAACGGAGTATGTCGACTACTCCAAGAGCCGTCAGATGGTGTTCCCCCGGTTGAAGCCGTCCACCGAGACGATCTCGCTTCGTCTGCCGAAATCCCTCTTGGATCAACTCAAGACGATCGCGAATAAGCGCGATGTCCCGTATCAGACACTGCTCAAGCTCTTCGTGCTCGAACGCGTCCAGGCCGAGTTGCATCACAAACCCGCCAAAGCCTCCTAGCAGGCTCCAATCACGGCGATTGCTGGAAGCTGGTTTGAATGTGGCGGGCGGGGCAGCGCGCATGCTTCCTAGCACCGTGGCATGTTGTGCCGCGCCAGGAGATCGAGCGTCAAGGTGTCGGGCTTGCCGTCGAAGTACTTGAGCAGGGCGTCGTTGAAGAGGGTGTTGTCGGTGGCGACGGTCAGAAACAAGCTCATGCAGGACCGGAATTTGAGATGGTCGGGATAGGGGAAGATCTCCTCAGCGCTGCGCCCGTTCACATCAAGAACAAGCTGCGTACAGGCTCTGAGACTGGGACCTAGGGTAGGGTGTTGCAGGTAGGCCACAGCCCGCATTATTCATGAGCGTTTCTACTGCAACCGCCGATACGCCGCTGCGACGAGCGTGGCCACTAGCTTCGCGTGGCCAGCGGGCGGGCTCGCCCCTCGTAAACTCAACATACTGTTTCAAGTATGCCTCGGCTTCTCGGTGCTCCGCACGCCCGTCTCGCCTGGCGTCTTGGCGGTTTCGTTACGAACCGTCATGAATAATGCAGGCTAGCCTCATCGAGTGAGCCAATGGCGAACCGCTGCGCCATTCCACTCCGACCAAGACCGGTGATCTGCGGAAAGATAAACCAGATCCAGTGGCTGGATCTTTCTCCCGGCCCGCAGCTCATTGAGGACTGTGTCATAGACACTCTCTTGCGCGTCGAGAAAGCGTTCGAGATTGTAAATGTCAGTCATGCTCTGTGCCCGTGAGGCGATGTGGTTTCAGGCTCCGCCGCACTTTCCCAAATTAAGAATGTCCCTATTATACCTATTATATTCTCCCTCGCGGTGAGCAGATTCTGCACCATTGTGCTATGCCGGAAACTTCCAGATATCTCTGTATCGGATTACGACAGCTATTCCAGGGTAGACATATCTCTTTCCAAGTTTGGAGGTGAGATCTTTGGGGGCGTTCATGACGTTGTTCAGCCAGCAGGCAGTTACCTCAGTGTGTGCGTTTGTCTCCGTCATCGCCTTAGCAAACTGTCTCATTGCCGTGGAGAAGGTTTTGTTTGTGAGCTTTTTGTTTCCAGAAGGAATTGCCGGAACAACATAGCAAACTGCTGCCGGTTTACCACACCGATAGGTAGATTCAAGGGCACTAAGTTGGTTGCTAGCTTTTGAAAGCTTTCCATTAACCGTCTTTTTCCACCTTGTGACGTCACTCACTTGGGTTGGCCAGGTAACCTTAGCCTCAATCGTATACTCCGTATTTCCAACTCCTAACCAGAGATCGCCCTTGCCGGAGCTATTTGCTCGACGGCCTTTGCGCCGTTTTCCCGTAAACTCTTCAAGGCTCCATCCACTCCGTATCATCCAAGCTGCGGAAGCAAGTAAGCCCGTTACTGAGCTGCTGCCGGTTTCAAAGACACCGAGTTAGGTGTATGAATGAAACCGGAGGTAGGTCATGGAGCGACGCAAGTTTACGCGAGAGTTTAAGCGGGAAGCTGTGAAGTTGATCGAAGACCGTGGGGTCACCGTGGCGC
>JACRQB010000100.1 GCA_016222925.1 Nitrospirota bacterium
CCTGAGCGCAGATCGCTTTTCGGTTGGGTTATAGATTCCGTCTTCGCTTGTCGACTAGAACCTGTTGTTGGGCGCGATGTTTGGGACAGGAGCGGAAAACATCTGACGGATTGGACAGCGAGATCAATGTCGAGGTCTGGCCAATGCAGGCAGCTGGGTGTGCGTTGCTTCACATGCATGAGCTTCCGCACGGAGGCGTCTTGAAACCAGGGGAATTGTTCAAAGGAAATAAAGAGTTCCTGGTCTCTGGTCGCCAACCAGATTCCGTGTTTGGAAATGTGTGTGACTTCAACTCCAGAAGTGGCTTTGCCATGAGTGATGGATTTCATCTGCATGCTCCTCTGTAAGAGCGCTTGATCCTGCCGTGAACCAGTGGAGTGATGAACCGCGTCGGTACCGGACTATCCTGCTTTTGAAAAACCTTCACTCCGAAGAATCTCCGCCACATTTTGCTCGTTGACAAACACGTCAGCAACGAGACGGTTGTAGACATCTCGGCCGTGAGGCTCGATCCGGATTGGGCCGCTGTGGAGGGACTTTCCTGACCGTCGTTGGCCGCCGGCTCGTCGATCTTGCTCATCTCTGCCTGTCGACACTTCGGAGTCTGAGGCGATCAATCGAAGTTCAAGAAGTCAGACCATTGTTGTCCCCTGTGCTTGCTGTTGCTCAGTAATGCGAGTCTGTTAATCGGAAATCTCCTACTTTTTTTCTCTTCTTGCCCGTTTAATGGTGACCGCCATCATGATCATGATCCTGGTCCTGCGGATGATCGTGACCGTGGCCACCCTGATCGCCGGGGCCGTGCCCCTCCGTCGACAGCGGTCGCCGCCAGGGCGGAAATCTTGGACCAACCGCTTCGCGCTGAAGCGTTCGCATCTCCTCCGATGTCGGGTTTCGTCCATCGCGCAAGAGGTCACGTAACCGGTCCCACCATTCCGGATCGAACCATGGACGGGGAGGACGCCGCTTGCCCATGCAGATCTGCACAAAGCGGCCGGTGCTAGGACGCCCAGTCGAGTCGATGACGAATAGGAGGTAATAGCCCACGATCACCACGTTGGGCTCAGACGGCACTGCAGCAAGGATGATATCACCCTGTTCCCGCGTGAATTCCAGCGTGATGTGGCGTTGATCAGAATTGAAATTGTGTGTCACTGTCCCGCACCGAACCAACACCACCTTCTGGATGTCGCTGGCGTCGGGTGTGCGGATCTCAAGTTTCTCGCCGTGGCAGGCCTTCGGCGCGGCATCGGTGATGGATGGCCGACGGCCGCAGAAGTACCATGGCTCAAAGATTTCAATGCGGAGTTCTCGGTTCGACAGCCCGGACGACGCGTTGAAGTTGGAACCGGCGACCCACACAGCGCCATTCGGCATGAGGAGCGCCGTGCTGTGGTAGCCGCGCACGACCGGTGAGGCGGGCAGCACCCGCCACGTGCCGGATACGGGGTGGTATATCTCTGGCGCGCGCACGCCCGTCGCGTCGTTGAGGCCGTTCTTGAGCCCTCCCTCGATGAAGATTTCTCCGGTGGGCAAAATGACTGCGTCGGCGTTTTCTCGAACCGGATTCACGTCGCCCGAACTGGGATGGTCGAACATCGAGCGTGGTGCGGCGATCCACCCGGCGGCCAGGTTGCCCAGATCCAGAATGAAGGGCATCGATCCTCCGGCCTGCATGATGCGAGCGCGATACTTGTCGGTCGGCGAAAGCGGTAGCATTACCGAGGTGGTGTCTTGAGCGAACCAGTTGTCATAGATTCCTTCCGGTGGTGGAGCGATGACATCATCCCAATCCGTTGCGTCGGTATACGGATGCCACTTTTCGAGACGCCGGTTGGCCATAGGCGACATGGAGATCACGGTTCCTTCCGGCAGCACGTGCAACCGGGGATATTCGTACCGGCGCGCGTCCACTGTGTCGATGTTTCCATAATCCACCGGTCCGACGATCGACCAGCTGCCGGTTGCAGGGTCATACAACTCAAGCGAGTTGTTGTTGTGGCGGCTGTCGTTTACCTCCGGATGGCCGGAAACCGCAAGAATGCGCCCGTCCGGCATCGTGACGAGAGTGGGATACCACTTCCCGCCGGTTTTTTCGATGTCGAGTCCTGCCCCAACTTCGCTTGCTCGCTGGGTGACCAGCTTCCCGGTGGCATGCCATTGGTCGTCGGATGGGTCGAATAGATAGGCGTCGCGCAGACCGATGAAATGCCCTGGTGGATGAATGCCGCCGCCACCCCACTTTCGCGTCCCGCCTGCTGCAAGGATGCGTCCGTCGGCAAGCTGAGCGTGGCCAGCGCAAAAAAGGTCGCTGTTGCCTGGCAGCCCGGTGATGGCGGTGATGGCGTGTGTCGCACAATCGAAGAGCCGCGTGTGATCCACATCTCCTGCAGCATTGAGTCCACCGTCATGCTGATCGCCACCAAAGTAGACGATCTTGCCTGTGTGTAGGAGCGCGGCATGCACGGCGAGAATGCCGGCGGCTGTGTTATTGCCGACTTGGATCCAGCGCCCCAGAAACTCTTGCACGAGGACGGGTTTGCTCAGCGGCGAGATGTGTTGACACAGGCGTTGTAACGCCGTCACCGAGTCGCCGACAGCCAACTGACCGCTCACGCCGACCGTGAGGTCTGTGCCGCCGCCCACGGCGCTGCCACGGAAGATGCCGTTGATATATATGTCGACGCGGGCACCGGGAACGACGTCAACCACCCGGACGGCATTTTCGCAAGAGTAGAGAGGCTCAACCACGCGCGGTGCATGAAGGCGCTCGAGTTTCCCCACAACGACCGTGTTGGATTTCGAGCTGACGAGCCCGCACCCGCGTTGGACTGCGAAAATTTTGTCATTTGCAATGAGCAGGGGTGCCACGGGAACATCCACCTCGTCAGTATCGGCCGTGCGTTCACCGATTGGAGCGCCGAGCATCGAGGAGTACACGTAGACACGCGCACCGACATGTAGGTGTGACACTCGAACGGCTGCGCCACATTCGAAGAGCGGTTCATGCACCTTGGGCTTCGGCAGGGATGCCGGGGCGGGGTCCACCAGTACGCCGGTTCCAGGGACACTCCATTCGCCGCACAGTTCTTGAATGGCCGTCACGGTAGTCCCGCCGACCAGCGGAGGTACCGGGAAGTCGTAGGTGCCGTCCACGGGAGACTCGGCCATTCCGAGCTCAACACCATCCACCAAAATCTTCACGCGTGCGGCCATCACCAGGCCGTTCAGTACGACCGTCGTGTTGCCGGCGCAAAGCGGTGGCATCACGTTGGCGACAGGCACGGGTGTGTTGTCCTGCACCATGACCGGTGCGGCGTCGGCGCTCTTTAGCTTGCAGCGTCCACGCAATTCCTGCCTGGCGCTGATCGTTTCCCCCAACGCGAGCGGCGGGTTCACGCCCATCCACAACGAATCTAAATCGAAACAGGCCTGCAGGTTCGGGCCGGCGCTTCGCATGAGCGTGACTGTGGCACCGTGGACAACGTTGCTCACCGTGACGCGCCGTTCGCATTCGCGCAACGGCGTCTGGACGGCAGGCGTCGGCAGTGTTTGCAGCTTTTCAACCAACACGTCCACCGGAGGGCCGTCGGTAACCGTACCGGGCGTACTGCAGGCGGTCTGTTGAGCCTTGATATCCATCCCCGCAGCTAACGGCGTGGCCAGATGGAAACGAGCGTTGCCGTCGTAGCTCTCACCGGTACCGAGCACCGTGCCGCCGTCTCGCAGCTCGACCTTGGCTCCTGGCACGAGCCCCTCTAGCCAGATGCATTCTCCGCACTGGTTCAAGTGGCTGAGAAAGCCAACCGTGCCGATGACCGGAGGCTTGGCCTGCACCTCGATAGGTTCCGGCGAGGGGGGACTTATCTCTACGCCTACTGCCTGGGTGGCCGTAATCTGTTGGCCGGCAGTGAGCGATGCCGAGAGCGAGATGATTTGGTCCGGCCACGAGGCTGTGCCGGATCCTACTGCAACGCCGTCTGCGAAGATGGTAACGGTCGAACCACTGAGCTGACCCTGTACGCGGACGTTCCCGCTGCATTCGGACAGTGGGCCAATTACGCGGGGCGGTAGTAACGGCATGATGACCTCCACATTTGAACAGGCTTATCTAATAAATTAGGAGACACTGTTGTTTCGTGGTTCTCGCTGTCGGTTTAGGCGTCTTACCAGCGCGTCGTCAACGATGCGTTGCGGTCTCTATGACCGCGTCTTTTCATATCCCTCTGAGATCAATGTGTCCGCCACATTTTGTTCGTTCACAAACACGTCAGCCAGGAGACGGTTGTAGACATCTCGACCGCGCGGCTCGATTCGGATCGAGCCGCTGCGCAGTAGCTCCTCCAGCCGCCGCTTGGCTGCCGGGCCTTCGAGTTCACTCATTTCGGGCGTATCGATACCACGAAGTCTGATGCGTTCGCTTCCAACACGAATCGTATCACCGTCGACTACGCGCATTTGTACTGTGCTCAGCACCTTCATTTCGTGCCTCGACCGGGCTCGAAGAGTCGAAAGCCGAGTCTGTTTATGCGTGGAGCCAAGTTTGTACCGTCCTTTGGGATATCGCTGGGGTCGGCTGTCCGGCGGACGCCGAGGCCGACGCTGCTTGTACGTGGGGAGGCGATCCGAGTCTTGGTCATTCGGTGACGGGTACCAGCAGAGATCACATTGCTGGTTGAGGGTTGAGCCGAGGTCGGACTTCTGTAGGCGCTGGGCATGGGCGTCGGGTAGTGACGCTGCGGGCCCTATCCAGAAGATAAGCAACCATGCTGCAATCGTTGTTGGGTGCGGCTTCATGGCCTGTCTGTGTACGCAGGTGTCGTGCCAGACTCCTGTGGTTTGACAATGTTCAGAACGGCATGCTGCAATGCGAGCCTGCTTTAATTCTGGTGAGGTGTGGTTGTCATTCTGAACGAGTTCCGAGGAACTACATATGAGTCATGGAGGGTTATACGCATGGATATGATGGGAAAGGTGGGGCTGGTCGAAATTCCTGTGTTGATCGCCCCGGATCAAAAGGCTTGGATGGATCGCATGATTAAGGAAGGGAAAATCGCCATCCCGCCTGGCGGCACGTTAGAAAAAGGGTCGCTCTATTCGATGTTTATCCGCATGTTGCTCCATAACGCGATGGAAGAGCAGAAGCGGCAGGAAGCTCTGGAAGCGGAAGATGAGGATGATGAATAGGGAATACTCAGATAGCCCTCAAAGGCAAAGGGATAGGCTCTCAGGTGTCAGTGCCCTGTATCTAAATAGATAACGATTGTATCCTGGAAGATACGAATGACTGATCTGACTGGACGTCTTGGGCAGACGTTCAGTTAGAGTTTCTTGAAGGCAGTGTGCGCGGCGCGGAGGGTCTTCTCGATGTCCTGTGTGCTGTGGGCCGTGGAGAGGAAGGCGGCTTCGAACTGGGAAGGCGCGAGATAGACACCCTGCTCCAGCATGTGGTGAAAAAACCGGCCGTAGCGCTTCGTGTCGGACTGTTTCGCCGTATTCCAGTCTACAACAGGGCCTGAGGTAAAGAAGGTCGTCAACATCGACCCGATTCGGGTCTGCGTCACGGGAATTCCGGCCTTTTTCGCGGCCTCACCGATGCCTTTGGCTAGGGAGGCTGATCGCTCCTCGAGTTTCTTATAGACTCCCTTCGCGCGCAACTGCTTGAGCGTCGCCAATCCGGCAGAGACTGCGAGCGGATTGCCGGAGAGCGTACCGGCCTGATAGACCGGTCCAACCGGTGCAATGAGATCCATGATCTCTCTCCGCCCGCCATAGGCACCGACGGGCAAGCCTCCTCCGATAATCTTGCCCAGCACCGTCAGATCGGGCGTGATGCCATAGAGTGCCTGCGCACCTCCATAACGTACTCGGAATCCCGAGATGACTTCGTCAAAAATCAGCAAGATGTTGTGGTCAGCGGTCAGCTGCCGCAGCGCCGCAAGGAAGTCCGGAGCAGGAGGAACGACTCCCATATTCCCTGCGATCGGCTCAACGATGATACAGGCCAGCTGATCACGGTTGGCCTTGATCAGTTGCTGCACCGTACGAATATCATTATAGGGAGCGGTGAGCGTGTGTTTGGCAAAGTCATCCGGCACGCCCGGTGAATCGGGAATCCCCAATGTCGCCAGCCCTGACCCGGCTTTGGCCAATAGATAGTCCCCGTGGCCGTGGTAGCACCCCTCGAATTTCATGACCTTGGTCCGCTTGGTGAATCCTCGTGCCACTCGGATCGCACTCATGACGGCTTCGGTCCCGGAGCTGACCAGCCGGATCTTTTCCATGGAGGGGAAGGCGTTGCGGATTTCTCTGGCCAGCGACACTTCCGACTCGGTCGGGGCTCCGTAGCTGGTGCCTCGCCCGGCCGCGCTCTTGATCGCGGTGATTACCGACGAATGGGCATGCCCTAAAATCATCGGCCCCCACGAAAGCACGTAGTCGATATAGACGTTGCGGTCTACATCGTAGAGCCGTGATCCCTTGGCGCGTGCGATGAAGCGCGGTTGCCCGCCGACCGAGCGGAAGGCGCGAACGGGGCTATTGACGCCACCTGGAATGAGTTGCTGGGCTTCGGTGAAGAGCTTGGTAGAGCGGGATGTTTTCATAATGGCGGCGCACCCTATCATGCAGGGTGAGAGCCGGTCAAGAAACCCATCGTTGTGCGATCTGTTCGGAGGAGCGCTGTGAGCGGTCAAAAAATGTCGTAAGAGATACCGTATCTATCAATACAGATACAGCAACAGACTCTGAGAATCGAATGGAAGTTCAAGTTCTCGCTTATTTTCGTCCTGGTTTCTGTTTTGGCCTGACGGCGCGATTCTTGCTGGACTATTTGGTTAGTCAGAAAAGCGAGATGAATATGCAAGTCATCTGCTCATGGTGCCGCGGGGAAGGTCGGGTGGGATTCGTTGGAGAAAAGGCTCCCCTTGGAGACCGCCGAGAGACGCATAGTATCTGCATTGAGCATCTGCAGGTGGTGCGAGCTCGATGGACCGCCTGTCAACGGAGCAAAAGACTCGCGGGTAGTTTCTTCTCGCCGGTGTGGTTTACCCCCGCTCGTCGTCGAACGTGTTACTTTTTAGACTGCTTCGGCGCACGTTTGGGACGGGGTTTCGTCTTGGGTGTTGTTGACTCGGTCGGGGAGAACTCTTTCACATGCCAGTGTGTCCGTTTCGATTTGTTCTGTTCCGTCACCGCCAAACACACATGGAATGGGGCGCGCCGACCTTCAGTCGTTTGTCCCTTGCTCCAGGCTTCGCCGGCGTCGCTGAGGATTTCCAGTAGCGTTTCGTACTCTTCTTCATCCTCGGGAAGCACAGCGTCGGCATCGTGAATGAGCAAGATATACCCTTTAGCGGGAAGCCATTCGAAATCGGCCAGACACTCCTCCAATGCGTCCCAGTTGTGTCCGAAGTAATCCGGAAAATCCAGTGCTCGTGCAAACTCACTGAAGAGCATCGATGGAGTTTGGCATTTCTTTCCCTGGATGGTACGCACGGCAAAGCCTGGCGGTGTTTTCACCAGGGCCGAGGCTGAGGTCCCTCGAGGGACGACGAGAAGAGCCGACCAGGGAGGTGTGGCATTGCAAAGATGAGTGTGTAAGGTAGGGGTTCCCGTCATAGATCTCTCTGTCGGTTTGGACGTTCGTCAGTTCAGAGGGACAAACGTTCGGTAGTGATCTCCGGTGTAATAGGCTTTCCCGGTTCGCCGTTCGATGACGATGCGTTCGGCATCGCGACCACGGCCTCGTCGCTTGGGATTCACATCATACTCCCGATAGGAGCCTCGTGGAAGACGTCGTTCTCGATTTTGGAAGTCACGCCCTCCGACGTAGCCTGGCAGCGGTGTCCCGCCTCGCTTCTTGAGCTGTGTGAGCAGATCATAGGCCTTCTGGGGAGGTGTGGTGAGAGCGGGCGCCTGCTCGATGTGACTCGGCGCGCTGAGGGTGGGGTTAGTATTCAGAAGGTCGTCGTTGAGGTCGGCAGCGGCGATCGAGACCGAGGCCCCCAGATTGATCGTGCACAGCAGGCTGAGAAGAAGACCGATGAGTCGAACTTGCTTCCAGCGAGGGGTGAACACAGGCTCTTCTTCCTTGGCAAGATGTTGAACGGAAGCTCGACCGTAGCATTCTCTTTTCAAGAAGGTCAAACAAGGCAAGAGCCATCATCTCGTTACCTGGATGTCTCTCGCCCCGTTTGCTAGAATGAGGCGGCGGAAGTGTACACTCAGGAAAGAGGGGCGTGATATATGTTCTTGGGTCATCGTGTGAAACCTGTCCGCTGTGTGTGAGATCCATCCGGTTAGACGCGTGTATTCTTTACCCAAGCGCCTTATCCACTCCTTGGTTGCTCTGGCCATCCTCGCTCTGGCCGTCCCTTCGAACGCACAACTGAGCCCGAGCGGTTCGATGCGGCGGTCTCCAGTGGAAGTCGTGAAGCGGTATGTGCTCTTGGACCAGAAGGGGGCTCGTTTGGACTCTCCGTCATTCGAGACCGTGCGCCCTTATATTGATTGGAAAGAAGAGCCGGCATGGAGTCGTGTCGTCATCATCCAGGATACAACGGTCCCGGAGGACTATCGAAAATGGGAGATTCTCAACAATCTGGAAGTGATCATTCCAGTCACCTTTCACGTGCGCGGGGCGGTCTACCTAGAAACCGCCACCTTCGTTCCTGAGGACACGACGGAAGAGGTTCGCTTTCATGTGAAGGTGGTGAGGAACTACTGGCGGATTGTTTCGCCGGTGATCCCTCCCCACGTTGGACTGAAACGGATGGTGAGTTTCGCACGAGAGGCGGAAGCCCATGAACAGGATGAAACACAACGGATCGTGCTCGCTGCCCTCATTGACTCATTGCGAAAGGCGAAGTAATGGCTAAGACCCCTGTGGATTTGATGATTTTCGATTTGGACGGTACACTGATCGAGTCGAAGTGGGATATTGCGCAATCCGTCAACTTGA
>JACRQB010000137.1 GCA_016222925.1 Nitrospirota bacterium
GATGCCGGCGAAGTCATGGCCGGCCTGCCTTGGGAAGTCCTCCATCCTAAATTGATCGGTGTGAAGCTGACCGGCAAGCTGAGTGGTTGGGCGTCGGCGAAGGACGTGATCCTGTATCTCTGTGGCCTGCTCACCGTGAAGGGCGGGACCAACAAAATCGTTGAGTACTTCGGTCCTGGTGCCGAAACGATTAGTGCTACAGGGAAGGGCACCATCTGTAATATGGGTGCCGAGCTCGGGGCGACGACGTCCGTGTTTCCCTTCGACCAGAAGATGGTCGCCTACATGAATATTACGGATCGCGCGGATCTCTCGGCCTTGGCTGCGGCGCAGAAAAATCTACTCGTGGCCGACCCTGAAGTCTATCAGTCGCCGGAGAAGTACTACGATCAAATCGTGGAAGTCGATCTCTCAAAGCTCGAGCCGCATGTGGTTGGACCGCATACACCGGACTTGGCCAGGCCGATCTCGAAGTTGAAGGCCGAAGCACAAGAGAAGGGCTATCCGGTCGAGTTGAAGGCGGCGCTCATCGGCAGCTGTACCAATTCGTCGTATGAAGATATCAGCCGGTCGGCGCACATCGCGCAACAGGCGCTAAAAGCCGGCTTGAAGGCGAAGGCTTCATTCCTCATCTCGCCAGGTTCTGAGCGTATTTATCACACCATGAAGCGCGATGGGTTTTTGGACACGTTCGAGCAGCTGGGGGGCACGGTGTTGTCTAATTCTTGCGGCCCCTGCATCGGGCAGTGGAAACGGGCTGATGGCGTGAAGGGCAAGGCCCACCGGTGGGCGAGGAATTGCCGGCCAAGGGCTTTGCCAAGGGCGAAGAGGGCTATGTTGAACCTGCTGCAGACGGTTCGAGCTTGACTGTCGACATTCCGCCGACCAGCGAGCGATTGCAGCTGTTGCAGCCTTTCCCAAAGTGGGACGGCAAGGATTTCGACAAGTTGCCGCTCTTGATCAAAACCAAGGGGAAGACTACGACTGACCACATCTCCCCGGCCGGTCCCTGGCTCAAGTTCCGCGGACATCTCGACAAGATCAGCGACAATATGTTCTTGGGCGCCAACAACGCGTTTTCGTCCGAGCCTGGCAAGGGAATCAATGTCCTGACCGGCGAATCCAACCTGACCATGGCGCAGATTGCCCGGGCCTACAAGGCCAAGGGAATCGGCTCAATCGTGGTCGGCGATGAGAACTACGGCGAAGGCAGCAGCCGTGAGCATGCCGCGATGTCACCGCGATTTCTGAACGTCAAAGTGGTGCTCGTCAAAGGCTTCGCGCGCATCCATGAAACGAATTTGAAAAAACAGGGAATCTTGGCGTTGACCTTCGCTGACCCGAAGGATTACGAGAAGATCGAGCAGCAGGACCGTATCAGCGTGACGGGGCTGAACAGCTTGGCTCCCGGCAAGCCGGTGCAGGTGACGATATATAAGGCGGATGGCAGCGCGCTCACCATCCAGGCGAACCACAGCATCACCGAGCAACAGATTGCGTGGTTCAAGGCGGGTTCAGCGCTGAACGCGTTGAACTAACACGAGAACAAAGAGGGGAATACATGAGCACGAAAGCTTCGAAGATTATTTACCATTGCGGTATTCCCGGAATATCTGACGCCGGAGCAACGGCAGCCGGATGCGCTGGCTGAATTGGGCGAACTGGCGAAACAGCCGGAGGCTAATATCATCAAGTTGCCGAACATCAGCGCCTCGCTTCCCCAGTTGCAGGAGACGATCAAGGAGCTGCAGGGCCAAGGCTACAAGCTCCCGCTGTATCCTGAGAACCCGAAGGATGATAAGGAAAAAGACATCAAGGCTCGCTACGATAAAGTCAAAGGCAGTGCGGTCAATCCGGTATTGCGCGAAGGCAACTCCGACCGCCGTGCGCCGCTTTCAGTGAAGGCCCACACCAGAAAGCATCCCCATAGGATGGGTGCCTGGAGCGCGGACTCCAAGACGCATGTCAGCCATATGAAGGGCGGAGACTTCTTCTCGAACGAGACGTCGGCGACGACGGCGGCGGCGGCGGATGCCAAGATCGAATTCGTGGGCCAGGATGGCAAGACCGCGGTGCTCAAGCCGAAAGTGGCGCTGCAGGCCGGTGAAGTCATCGACGCGACCTTCATGAGCGCCAAGGCCTTGCGCGCGTTCCTCGAAGAACAGATTCAGGACGCGGCCAAGCAGGGCGTGCTGTTCTCGCTCCACATGAAGGCTACCATGATGAAGGTCTCGGATCCCAAGATCTTCGGTCATGCCGTGACGGTCTATTACAAGGATGTGTTTGCGAAGCACGGCGAGACGCTTAGGAAACTGGGCGTCGATCCGGACAACGGTCTTGGCGACCTCTATGCCAAGATCAAGGCCTTGCCCGAGGATCAGCGCAAAGCGATCGAAGCCGACATCCAGGCCGTGTACAAGCAGCGGCCTCCGATGGCGATGGTGAACTCCGACAAGGGCATCACCAATCTGCACGTACCCAGCGACATTATCATCGATGCCTCCATGCCGCCGGTCATTCGCGACAGCGGCAAGATGTGGGGCCCTGACGGTAAGGCGGCGGACGCGAAGTGCGTCATTCCGGATGCCAGCTATGCGCCGGTCTATCGAGAGGTCATCGATTTCTGCAAGAAGCACGGCGCTCTCGATCCGAAGACGATGGGCAGCGTGCCTAACGTCGGACTTATGGCACAAGCGGCCGAGGAATACGGTTCGCATGATAAGACCTTCAAGGCGCCGGGCAACGGGACCATTCGCGTGGTAGATGCCTCAGGAAAGACGTTACTGGAACACCAGGTTGAAGAAGGCGATATCTGGCGTATGTGCCAGGTCAAAGATGCGCCGATTCGCGACTGGGTCAAGCTGGCGGTAACACGTGCGAAGGCGACGGGCGCGCCGGCCATTTTCTGGTTGGATAAGGCGAGAGCGCACGACGCGCAATTGATTGCGAAGGTCGAAACCTACTTGAAGGATCATGATACTAAGGGCCTCGACATCCGGATCATGACGCCGGCCGATGCCACGCGCTTGTCGTTGGAGCGGATCAAGGAAGGGAAGGACACGATTTCTGTCACAGGGAACGTGTTGCGCGATTACCTCACGGACCTGTTCCCTATTCTTGAAATCGGAACCAGCGCCAAGATGCTGTCGATCGTTCCGTTGCTGAACGGCGGCGGTTTGTTTGAGACCGGCGCGGGAGGATCGGCTCCGAAGCAT
>JACRQB010000101.1 GCA_016222925.1 Nitrospirota bacterium
TGACGTGGACATAGGCGATGTGCGTGGAAGAATGCTTGTTCCCAAGAGACCGTCGCCGGCAGGATCATGTCCACCACGCATGACCTCGGCGCCTTGCCGTCTGTGAGAGGGAACATCGAGTTCTTGTGACGATCAACCAGATGCCACGCGCAGGTTATGAGCCCTACCGAGACCGCCCATGCATCCACTCATGGATATCACGGCGAAGGAACCGCCAGTGCTTTCCAATTTTTGATGCTGGCAATTCACCGATTCGGGCGAGCTTATAGACGGTGGACTTTGGTACCCGGAGAAACCGAGCCACCTCCATCACCGTGAGAATTTCTCTTTCCCGTGCGGTGGCCTCCTCGGTCGGACTCGCTGTTGCTGTAGATACTTCATTATTCATGACGACTGAGGTATCGGTGTGGTGGTTCGAAAACTTGAGGACTCGATAGAAGCGGATCTCAGCCAACAAGGCGAGGTTCGCACCTATTCGACTCAGCTGGCCGATGTCCATTCATGTTTCTCCGCTACCGACCGACAAAGGATGTGCTACTGGGCCCAAACCAATAGGAACTGAACGCAATGGCGCAGGTGATCTCAGTCGCATCGGGAAAAGGCGGCGTGGGGAAAAGTGTGGTGTCGGCCAACCTGGCTCTCGTCTTGGCGCAGAAAGGGAAACAGGTGGTGCTCGTAGACCTTGATGTCGGCGGCGCCGACGCGCATGTGCTGGTCGGCCTCCTCAATCCGCCACGTACCCTGACCGACTTCCTCAACCATCGCATTGAGCAGCTGGATGATCTGGCCCACCCGCTCCCCATTCACCCGAACTTGCGGATTATTCCCCATCGCATTGAGCAGCTGGATGATCTGGCCCACCCGCTCCCCATTCACCCGAACTTGCGGATTATTCCCGGCACCGGCGACACCCTGGCGACGGCCAATATGGCTTATTCGCAGAAGAAACGCCTGATCCGAAATTTTCAGGATATCCACGCGGACGTCATCGTCGTCGATATCGGAGCCGGAGCGAGTTATCATACACTCGATTTTTTTCTGATGGCCGATCATCACGTCGCGGTTGCAACCCCAGACCCCACCTCCGTCCTGGATCTCTACCGATTCATCAAGCTGGCAGCAATTCGGCGTGTCTTATCGATGTTCGTGATACAGGATGTCCTGGCGGAAGGTCTCGCGAACCGTGATTACAGCAGCGTGGAAGAAGTCTTGGACGTTGCGGGCAAGACGGATGAGTCCGGTCGCACGATCGCGGAAACTACGCTACGAGCGTTTCAGCCAGCTCTCATCCTCAATCGTGTCTCGGGACGTGCCCGCGTCAATGTGCTCCAGCTGAAAAAACTGCTCAAAGAGTACGTTGGCGGGAACTTGACCCTGCTTGGTGAGATTCCAGACGACCCGGCGATGGAACAGGCGGTACGTGCGTACGTCCCGGTGGTTCAGCACGCTCCTACTTCTCCTGCTGCCACTGCGCTGCTGAAGACGGGTGAGACGCTGCTCCAACTCCTCACGGCCCCTCCTGCCCAAGCGGCATAGCCCTCTTCCCAGCAATGATCCGATTTTACTGAACGGACTTCCGGCGGGCTCTCAATCGTTTGGCTTGCGTATGAAGAATGTGGCGGATCAGATGTTCTTGATCATCGGCTTTGAGGTCGACGAACTCGGTGGCAATGGCAAACCCTTGGCCGCTTGCTTGGGGCTCCGAGCGGATCACCTTTGCAACGGTCTGGATCAGCACGAACGGGGGAAGAATCAGCTTCATAGCGAGTTGATCACCCTCAGCGAATTCATGATCGGACACGAAACCAACGCCCCCTCCGCTCAGATTCACATCCGTCGGTCTCGCCATGGTGACGCTTGCGGGCTGGATCACGGCTAATGAATTCAGGATGACTTCGAGGAGATAATCGACTTTCATGATCCAGGGCAAGACCGGGGAACCAATCAATGAATCGCCGGAACGAGCCAGTAGCTCCGCCGTCGGCTTCGTCACTGCTGCTGAAATCATCTCCGGTGTGGCGTTGGTTGCTTCGACAGGAACGGTGCTATCTGGAACCGCGGCCAAGCCGATACTTGCCGTGGTACGGACCTGCCCAGCCTCAATCGTAAAGGGGTATCGCTCAACACGCTCTCGCAACCTCTCCGCAAGAGCATGAGCCCGTTGCCTATCGGTATGAGGCAGTACGACCGCGAAGGTGTTGCCTCTGTATCGACCAACTATATCGCTGTCACGCACCGTCCCTCGTATGAGATCAGCTGCCGTCTTGAGCACCTGATCCCCAGCGGTATGGCCGAGGCGGTCATTGACGATCCTGAAGAAATCCAAGTCCAGCAGCAACAGACAAGCCGGCACACCATAACGAAGCCCGACGCTCAACTCCCGCATCAACGCACGCTCGAAAGCATGAGGATTGAGCAGGTCCGTGAGGGGATCGTGAAGAGCCATCGCCCTCGCTTGCTGTTGCGTCTGGGCGTGACGGAGGGCGAGAGACAGCGACGCACCGACCGTCTCGAGCGCTTCCCGTTCGCGTGGAGTAAACCGACCCGGATCTTTCAACTGCACAAGAAGAAGGCCGGTCTCCTCCGACCCGAGAGCAAGCGGCACCTCCTCTCCGAGCGTGGCATCCTGTTCTTGCATGACCTGTTGCGACGCCGACGGTGGAACGAGTCGAAGATGCCGCGAACGGCCGCCCCGCGGAGGAGCGCTCGATTCAGCATCGTGAGAAGGAGATTGGCTGAGTCGACGCAGCACATACCGGCGCACCTGCGCCTCCCGTTCCCGATTCTGGGGATCCGACCAGATCCAGGCTCGGTTGCGCTGCGATCGGGCGACTCCGACCAGCGCAGGATCGATCATGGACTGCAATCCTTTCAGCAGAACCTTGATGACCCCATCTTCATCTGATGCGGACGCGAGCGTATCGGTAAGACGATGCAGCGCGGTCAGTCTTTGGTGGTACTGTTGCAGTTCGCCCTGCGCATGCGCCAACTCGCGCGTGACCCTGGCCAACTCATCTACCCTGCTCACATCGGAGACTGTCTGTTTGGCCATCGCCCGCTCCTCCCCTCTGCTATGCCTTCCTGGATACGGTCACAACGGCCAACGGCTGCCCCCCTAGTCGTTGCTGAAGACCTTGAAGACGCTGTCTCGTCGCCGTCGCCTCCCCCAATAGCGATACCAACACGGCTTGCACGGTACGCACACGATCGCGGATCTGTTCGTCAAGCTTCAGCAGATCACTTGCCTCTCGAACCGGCGTCTGCATGGCCGCCAACAGGGCGCCACGCTCGCCATAACATTGAGCAACGGCGTCCCATTGCCCACGCTCAGCCGCCTCCACTGCAGTCTTCGTGAGGCGGACGATACCCGCCTGACTATTCCCGCCTGTAGAGTTCATCGTACACCAACCGGACGAGTCTGCTGCGCCGCGATCTCCCGCCACCCCTCGCGAAGCGTGGTCAGGCAACGATGCGGACCATCGAGCCGGCGCGCATCATTGCGGACATTGGCCGCGACCAGTTCGCTGAGCATGTACTCGTACAGGCGATGCAACGACCGCGCGATCTCCCCACCTTGTTCAAAATCGAGCACGCTGTTGAGCTCTCCGATGATGGAAATGGCTCGTCCGAGGAACCGGCCTTTTTCCTTTGGATCATTGGACTCGATCCCGGCCCGGGCGAGTTCAATCGATTGGATGGCCGCGTCGTAGAGCAGCACAACGATCTGAACTCTGGACGACGTCATCACTTGTGTCCGCTGATACTGGTTCGTGTATTGAGTGAGCATAGGTCCTTTCCGTGGACACGCCTAGGTTTTTTTCGTGAGCGAGGAATTGTTCTGAAGGAAGCTGATCTGACTCTGGAGTTGGCCAAGCAACCCGTCGAGCGCGGCATACTGCAGGCGAAGCCGCGCTTCATACTGCGCGATGAGATCTTCTTTTCTGGCAATCTCATCCGTCACATCCTCAATCTGATCGGTGAGACCACGCTTCCTGAGCGTCAGTGCCCCGGATTGAATATCCGCAAGCGAATCTACCGCGACATTGACAAGCTGCGCCACCCCGACGCTGCCGGTTTGAGTAACGTTGGCTGAGCACCGTCCGCACCGTCGGCTCATTGAAAAAGATCCCACCCTTCTTGGTAGTGACATCATAGGTATTCCGCTCGTTGATGAACGTGACCACCTCATTGTAGGCTGTCGCTAGATTCTTGATGCCGGTTTGGACCGCTGTCACATCCCGTGAGACATTGACCGAGACGGTGCCTGAGCCGGTGGTCTTGTTCAGCGTCAAGGTCACCCCGGTAATTGCATCGGTCATGGTGTTACTGCTACGCTGGAACGTTATCGGGTTGAGAGCAGGATCACCCACGACGATCACGGCATCTTGGGCCGCTTGCAGGGTATCGGTTCCTCCGGTTCCACTGCTGTTGAGAAAATCAAGATCTGTGTTGTCCGTCACAATCGTGACGGCGTTACCGGCGCCGGTACTGACGGCGGTCAATGCCAAGCGGTACGCAGGAGACGATTCGCTCCCCGCGTTGATCACCGAGGCCGTGACGCCGGCGCCGAGGTCATTGATGGCGGTTTTAAGATCTTCAATCGTTGCGGTGGCGCTCAAACTCACGGTTCGGTCCGTGCCGCTGCCAACGCGAAAGGTGAACGTCCCCGAGCCTCCGCTCACGATGTCGGTCGTCGTGGACGTGACCGCCTTTGCCGCCTTATTCGTGATCTGATGGGATTGCGCCAGTTGCGTGACCTTGACGGTGTAGCTTCCCTGCACGGCCGACGACGATCCCGTCGCGGTCAGCACGGTTGAGTCGCTGACCGACACGCTGGAACGATCGAAGTTGGAAGGCAGACGCAATTTGTCGGCCGCGCTTTGGAGGGCGATCAACTTTGTGCTCAGTGTCGCGTAGTCGGTCGATTTTGAATTGAGCGTGCTCTTCTTGGCCGTGAGCCGCTCGACAGGGATGCGCGACGCCTTGACCAATTGGTCGACCACCTGACCGAAGTCCAGTCCGTTTCCCAGGCCGCCGAAACTGATCGTCGCCATACGCGCTCCTCGCGATCGCCCTATCCCTGCTCTTGCAGCAACAGCCCTTTCGGGCTCGACAGGTACTTTTCCAATTCCAGCAACTCTTCGGGTGGAATCTGGCGGATCACCTCGCCGGACTCCTGTTCGACCACCTTCACGACAACTCGTTCTGTTTCATCATCCACGCTGATCCTGAGCTGCGGGTTCGCCAGACTCAGGACCTCATTGACCCTCGTAGCCGCTTGTTCGACTCTGGACCGCTCAGCGGACGCTTGGGAAGTTGACTGCTCTTCTGCCTCCTCTTGTCTTACCTTCGGTTTTTGCCCCACCGCACCCGCTGGTTGTTCCCCGCGCGTGCGTTCGACCCGAAGATCTGCCTTTGGTGTAACGCTGTGTATCATGGCAGCCTCCGCATAAATTTATCGGTGCCGCGCCCCCCATGAAAAGGAGGCGCGACCCCGATCGCCAGTGATTACTGGAGTAAAGCCAGTGCCTGTTGCGGCAGTGAATTCGCCTGCGCGAGCACGGCGATACCTGCCTGCACCAAAACCTGATTTTTGGTGAATTGTGATGTTTCATAGGCAATGTCCGCATCGCGGATCCGCGACTCGGCTGCCGTAAGATTCTCGCTCGACACTTCCAGATTCGCGATCGTCGCTTCGAACCGATTCTGGAGTGACCCATACTCGGCGCGAGCGGTTGCCACAGAGCTGATGGCGCTATCGATGTTGCTCAGCGCGCTCTGCGCATTGGCTGCCGAGGACACATTCACACTGCTGATCCCCAGCGCGGAAATCGTCAGCTGGTTCAGGTCCATCGACAACGTGTTGCCCGATCCACTCTTGAACCCGACCTGGATACTGAAGCTGATCGAGCTCCCGCTGGTCAGGGCTTGCCCGTTGAACTCCGTCACCTGCGCAATACGGTCGATTTCCGAGCGCAGCGCTAAGAACTCCTGGTCGATGTACGACCGTTCGGTGGCGCCTACCGTGCCGCTGGACGACTGCGACGCCAGTTCTCGGAGCCGGCCGAGTAGGTTACCGACCGTGGCAGCCGCGCCGTCGGCGATCTGCGTCAAGCTGATCCCGTCCGAGGAGTTTCGAACGGCCTGGTTGATGCTGCGAATGTGGGCCCGCAAGGTTTCGGATAATCCGAGACCGGCCGCATCGTCGGCGGCGCGTGTGATGCGAAGGCCGGACGACAGGCGCTCAACCGAGCGACCCAAGCTCGCCGTACTCACACCCAGATTGCGCTGGGCCGAGTTGGATGCGGGATTGTTGTTAACGATAATTGACATAGCCTCTTCCTCCTTGAAACAAGAACTTGATCAACCGTTTCGCTTCCGGCATCCGTGCAGAAGCGCGTGCCCGACTCATCACTATGAGCGGGTCTGGTTGCCTTATCGGCTGAATCAAGAGGGACTTGAGCCCCTCACCAATCGAGTACCAAGAGGCTGAGCTGTTGCTAACGGACACCAATCTGCCGTCATCATCGGACATCCAACCGGGGTAAAATTTCGTATTCCAAGAGATCCGCCACACGAACGAGGTCTCGGGCGGCTCGCGCCTCCAACAGCTGTTGCACCCAAGGCGCCAGGGCGGAGCCCCCGGTCCCTGCCTCCATCGTGGCCGAAGTCCCATCGACGAATTCGAGGTAATCGGCCAGCTGCCCCAGCCAGGCGTCGAGCCCGGACAGCGGCCAGGGTCCGAATCGCAACGTCGAGAGCAAGGCCGTCCCCTCCGTGCGCAGCGTCTCTGCGTATTTCCTGATGGACCCTTCGGCAGCCCGTATGAGCTCCGGCATCGGCTGCGACACCGCCGTCAGCTGTCGGAAGCGCACAACCGATTCCGCGAGAAACACAGGATCCAAGTCACGGTCCGTAATCGTGCGCTGGTCGAGCTGGAGCCTGGTGATGATACGAGTTCGGGCATGCGCGCGTTCACTGACTTCCGTCAGCACCTGTTCCATCGTCAGCGGCGCGTCGACTTCCCACTGCTCTTGGTCGAGCATGATCTGCATAGGTCAGTCTCCTCTCATTCGATACCGGCATACGATATAGGTGCGCTTGCCATCAGAGCAGCCGCCTCCGGCGCGGATACGAGTTGCGACGCCACGAATGCCGTCTCGCGGCGCCAGCGCTGATACGCCGCCGCGTGATGCGTCGCCATTCCCTCCAGCCCCTGCATATTGTCCTGATACAAGAGGCGAAGCGCCGCTGTGGTGAGGGGTTTTGTGGCCCACGTCGCCGCGCCGGCCTGAGCGACCTTCTGCCGCTCCTCCGCTTGTGCCCGCTGCAGTGCCTGAATGGTTTGCACAGGAAGCGGCGTGCATACCAGGCTACCGCTGCATCTTCGTGGCCGGAGACGAGTTCAAAACTGCCCAATTGATCCGCATCGATGCTCGATTGATAGACCCGATAACCCGGCACGGCCATGGGCAGCGGGCCCAGTCCCGCCACATGCTGCATGACAGCCGCAACCGCATCGATCGGGAGTCGTTCTTTACAGGTATGGTGCGAACAGACCTGCTCAAACCCGCAGGGCGCGCACTCCAGATCCGGTTGCATCACCCAATGCCCAGGCCCGTGCGGACCGGTCTCCTGAAAATCCACATGGCCGACCGAGAGATCAATGACCGGAGTCTGCACGCCCACAGCTAAATGCATCGGCCCTGTGTCGTTCGTGAGCAATAACCGACAGTCCGCCAAGAGCGCGACGAGCTGCGCCAGCGTCGTGTGCCCGGCGGCATTCTTGATCGCGCTGCGCCCACCCGCCTCTTGATACGTCCGGATGACATGGGCGATCGTGTCCTGTTCCGAGGACGATCCGATGAATAGAATACCGCCATCCCACTGTTTACTGAAGCGGGCCAACGTCATGCCGAAATGCTGTGGCCGCCAGGCCTTCATGACGTCACTCGCCCCTGCCTGCACCGCAATCCATCTGCGATCGAGCCCACCCGAGCTCGACAAAAAACGCCTCGCCCAGTCGGTCTGTTCAGCCGGCGCCGCCACATGCAGCGGCGCAAACGCGCCCGGCCTGCTCCCACCCATCGCATAGACATCGACGAGGTTGAATCGATTGATCCGGCGAATCTGATGAATATCGGTGAAGTACGCCATCCAGGGATTGTCGATGACCGTCCCGCCGTCCCACGCGCTCCGCGCGCCTCTGATATCAGGGTCAGCATGGAGGCCACGGCGGCGAATTGCCGATCGACCACGAGATCCACCGCCACGCCGGGCCATTCTTCCCGAAGACGAGCCAACAGGGCGCCCATCTGTACGAGATCGCCCATGCGTGTGATGTTCACAATTAATACTTGCTTCATGTCCACTCTCTAGGAAGGGAGCGAGTTTCGGGTTTCAGGTTCAACGCGAAACGAGAAACCTGCAACTCGAAACGCTCTTTTATACAAGGTCCCTCGTTTCCGCTCGATAACTATCCAGCATCAGGATCAGCAGCTCCTCTCGCGCAAGTTCCCGACCGGCGCCGTTCGCCTTGATCTGAGCCGCCACATCCTTGAGCTCCACGCGTTGGCCCGGTGGAAATCGCCGGAGCAGTGCCGCAAGCTCTGGCGGCGCATCAGTACGCTGCCCCAAGATACCGGCGTTACGATCGCCCCGCACCATGGCGCCTATTCGATCCGGCTCGCGCATGCCGATCACCGCCAACAGCTCACTCATGCGATGTGTATACGTATGCTGCGCCAGCACGCGGCGGCGCCCGGCAGCAGCGATTTCACGCCGTCCGGAAGAGTCGGCAAGCCAGGTACGGATGAGCGACGGGACATCGGCCGTCGCGTTGAAACGGACCATCTCCTTGGGGGCGAACAGATCGGGGAAGAGTGATCGCTCGTCGACCAGCTGAAACGCGCCGCACGCAGCCAATTCAAACGTCCGAGGATTGACGAAGTCCGCCTCCGGATCAAGCCCGTCACCGGCGCAGGAATGAAGGTTCAGATTGACGGCCGTGGCGTTGAAGACTTTGATGCAGGTCTCCGTATCGATGCGGGCGCCGCCGCGCTGAAGCACCGAGGCCAGATCATCCGCGCCGTCCCATTCATTCCCCCAGAGCTTGAACGACCAGTCACTCGACAACCATCCTGGAAGCACCGTGCGTCGGTTGGCATAACCCGCTCCGACGAACGACACATCGGCGCCATATTCAGCCTGTTCAGCCTCGGTGAGCCCCAGAGGTCGATGCAAGGCGGGATCGGCGGCCATCGGCAGATAGTGGACGTGGCGCGCGCCCGCTCGCGTGAGCGCATCGACGCACGACGCTTGCTGGATGACGAACCAATGGTCATACCCGCCCGCCAATTGCTGCCAGTAGGTCAAATGTCGGTAATTCTCGACGAACCACATCGCGGTGAGAAATTTCTTCTTGCGCAGATGCTCGAGTACCGCGAGATTCAACGGCGCCTGTGCGAGCGCCAACACCAGATCCGGAGGATCTTCGGCGAGATTCGTCACCACGCTCAAACTCAGCAGATCGGTGAACCGGCTTTGCATCATCAGGCGATGCCGCGGCTCCCGACCGGAGGCAAACAGATCGTAACTCGCCCGATGCGGACTCTGATCCAGCCAGCTGACCCGATGGCCCAGCGACTCCAGTGCCGCGACGGCGTGGCGTGCGATCGGGAGCGAGCCGCCGTAGATCGGTCCGACGACCGCGACATGAAGTCGGCCACCCTGCTTCGTCGCAGCAATCCGACGAACTTCCACTTCCAAGTCGCGATGGACCTCGGCATGCAGACAAGCAGCCGGCCCGTACGTCATGAAACGAAGCGGCGCTGACTGTGTAGCCAGCTGTTCGGCCATGGCCACTGGCGTTCCCCACACCCATTCAACTTTGTTGATCCAGGCCTCCATCGGCCTGATTGACGCCGCATCGTTGAATTCGGCGACATGAGGCACGACGACCGCCAGCATCGCGCCCTGCGGTTTCAGGGCGATCAAGGCCTCGACGTGATAGAGCAAGCCGACACCGAACACGACCCCGAGTTCGCCCGCTTTCCATTCGAGCAGTTGAGCTTCGGCCCACGCTTGAGCTTCTTTACGCGGGTCATATCCGCTGTGAACCCATCGCCCTTCATGTGTCGCCGATGGACTTCCCTCTCGAGACGGCACAACGGTCAGCAGACCACCCGAGTTCTCCTGCGTCGTCTGAACAAGCGCTGGATACCGCGTGCGAAGGCCTTCGAGATTCTGCGCCAGATAGTTCATGAAAGGGCCGGCTCCAGTTCATGCCAGAGCGCTTCCCGTTCACGCGGTGCAATGGCTGCTTGACCGACCGGCGCATAGTAGGCACCCCATGTATCGCAGTGGCTCGTCCATACAGTCCAGCCAATCGGTGCCCGATATCCCTGCTCGCATATTGCGGCAACGGTTTCGTCGACCGGCCAGGCGTCCCCCCTCATCTCTTCGGCCTGCCACACGACATGATCGACACCGTACGGTCCAGTTTCATGAACCCGTGCCCGCGCAAAATACCAACCGATCACCGGCCTGCCGAGCGCCGCCGCGAGATGCAGAGGACCTGTATCCGAACCGACGACTCGATGGCAGCGAACGAGAATGGCCGCAAGCTGCAATAGGGACGTGCGACCTGTCGTGTCCCAAATCCGACCCAGAGCCGATGGAGGCAGCGGCGATTGAATCTCTGCGGCTCGTTCGCGCTCTGTCCCGACAAGGACGACACGTCCCTGCGGCGTGGAGGCAAGAAATGAGGTGATCCACCGGCGCCAGACCTCCGTGGGCACACACCGTTCGGTCTCCCCTGCTCCCACGATGAGCGCGATCCACCGATCACCATGTTTGCCGATCGGTTCCAAATCGTCAGGCAATCGGACAGCGGGAGGATCGAGAGGAATGATATGCCCTGGTGGAGAAACTCCACAGAGCCCACAGAAGGCATCAGCCAAGTGCACACGTTGCCCTAGACGCCGCTGCGCCACATCGCGTACGTAGGCAGCCCAAGGTGTCAGCGCCTCGCCAAGTGGCCCATGCAGCAATGGTCCTTTCACCTCTCGTGCGAGTAAGGAACCAGCCACCAACGCCCGACGATGTTGATTGAGGACATAGGCATAGTCGTACCAGTCCGGCGCCAACGCCATTAAGACCGTTTCGACCTCGGCGAGATGCTCCGCTCGTAAGTCCTGCTGGGCGGCCATTGCCCGGCGCTGCCAGGCCGCTCCATCCCACTCAAGCACCTTCTCGATACCAGGCAGCAGACGTCCCACCTCAGCAAGATGAGACGGACAGAGCAGATCCAATTGCGTCTCGGGATGACGGACGCGGAGCTGCGTAATGGCCAGCATCGATTGCACCAAATCTCCCAATCGGGCCAGTTGTATGACAAGTGCGCGTGGCATTCCTTTTTACCTTCTATTCGCCCTAAGCCAGTGGAGGACGCTTCGGGCTCAGCACACACGGCAAGCTGAGTCAATTCAAGAGTGCGCGGCTTCCATCGTGGACACGGCTTGTTTTCTTGCGATGGCTTGACCAAGTTCGTTCAAACCATCGAACGTCGGTGCGAGCGCACGAAGCGTTTCGTATTCCAGACTTGCCGCCTCGATTTGCTCTCCTCGGACCAACGCACCCGCCAGTGCAAAACGGATCGCCAAGTCGGCAGGATTGCGCACCAAATACTTGCGCAAATGCCGGCTCAGCTCATCCCATCGGTTTTGTGCCGTACCCGCGCGTAAGAGCCAATGGATGGCTTCGGCATCATCTGGATACTCCTCCAACACTTGTAGAAATTGTTCCCAAGCGCCCTGCGTATAGGCGCGGCCCAACGAGGCCATCCCCATCCCCATCAGACATTTTCTACGATTAGCTCCGCCACGCAATGCTGAATCGAAGGCGGTCTCGGCTTGCTCGTATTGTTCCCGCTGCATGCACAGAATGCCTCTCATCAACAGTCCTTCCGCATGACTCGGGGAAGATGCGAGTAAGATCCGGAGCTGTTCCTCTGCCCCCACCAGATCCTTCTGTTCCAGCAAGGTTCGGATCAGTGCGACCCGCTCAGCCGGCGCATCGACCAACGCCACATAGCGCGAGAGAAACTTGGTACGACTGATCGGTTCTTGAAGACGCTCTGCCACCATCGCACCCCAGGACAGTACAAACTGGTCGTTCGGCCACTCGTCCACCATCCGCAGCTCACGTTTCACAGCCGCCCAATCCTTCTTCAGCGCAGCGGTTTGCACTGCCGCAATATGCGCCCAGAAGGCGCCATCCTTCACATTCTCCAGTCGCACAATATCGCCGCCCAGTTGCCCGTTACGGAAGATACGTTTTAATTTGTAGCCACCGACATAGAAATGCAGGTCCTCATCGGCCGCCCACCATTGCCCCTCCCACCGATCCAGGAAGCGAACTGCGTTTATGTCGTCGTGAACCTTCCTTCCGGCAGTTTGGCTTTCGAGATGAAGAACGACGCTACGGGGTTGATAGACAACCGTATAGCCGCGCTCCCGCACTTTCAGACACAGATCCGCATCTTCGAATCCGTTCACATATCCTTCGTCGAACCCGCCCACTTCCTCGAACAAAGATCTCCGGATCAGCAGACAAGCAGCCGTGACAATCTGGAATTCGCGCCGTTGATTGACGACCGGATGGTCACCAGCGAAGGATTTATAGATATGATAGGGCAAGCGATGCTCCAGGTCCCGAACGACGCCGGCATGTTGCACCGTGCCATCAGGATACAAGAGCTTGCTACCGACGATACCCACTTCCGGATGGGCGTCCACTTCGGACACCAGTGAGGAAAGCCAGCCTGACTGTGGAATCGTGTCATTGTTCAAGAACACCACGTATTGGCCGCGTGCAGCTCGTGCCCCTTGGTTGCAGGCCTTTGCAAATCCCTCATTCTTCTTATTTCGGATAATTTGCACGTCACCCTTGAGTTCAGCAAGAAACTCCTTGGTTCCATCCGTCGATCCGTTATCCACGACGATCACTTCATATTCCGGCTGGTCATTGATCTGCGACAAGGCCATCAGGCAATCTCGCGTCAACTCCAAACGGTTCCACACCGGTATGATGATAGAGCAGATGTAGGACTTCGCAGACGCTTCGGCATAGAATCGTTGGAGATGCCGCTGCTGGCACTCCCGTACACCGGCAATGAGTTCTGCGTAGGGCGCATACTTACGATAGATGATCTCGGTTGTGCGCCGATAAGTATCCTTGGTCCCGCTGGTCATGGAACTA
>JACRQB010000138.1 GCA_016222925.1 Nitrospirota bacterium
AGCGGGTCTTGCGACACCAGTCAGTGCACAGGCTGGCCCAGCGCTGATGGACAAGATGTCAAAAGCCGTCGAGCAGATCGAGCGGCAGGTCCACTCAAAAGGACCATTCCAAGGCGCCGGTTCCCACGCGATGCAGCAGGGTGTGTTGCTTGTCGCGGATGACATGGACAAGGTGAAAGTGACGCAGGGTGGCCGATGCCCGGCGACGGCACCAGTCCGTCCATATGACGTGACCGCGATGAACGTCGAGATCACGGTCAATCGGTTCGGGGACTTCTATCCGGGCTTCATGTATGCCCTCACGGAGCATGTCGCCGGAGTGCGTGAAGAAGAGACAAAGAATAGGGCTGCGCGGGAGAGTGAGGATCCGAGCTTCGCCGGGGGCGCTATCTCGAACGGGTTGCAAGGGGATCTGATTCAGCCGCTGGTCATTCGTGCCAACCAGGGTGACTGCTTGCGGATTACACTCCGCAACCAGATCGAAGGCGAACCCACGAACATGATCATCAACGGGTCACAGTTGTTGGTGGCCAACACCGGCAAACCAGCCACGGCCAATAATCCGGAGGCCTTGATCGCCTCAGGAAAGGCCGGCGAGTTCGAATGGTATATCCAGCCGGATACACAAGAAGGCGGACACGCATTTCATAGTCACGCCTCCAGAGATCAATATTCGCTGGGTCTGTTGGGGTCGCTCGTGGTTGAGCCACGGGGATCTCGTTTCTTGAGCCCCTTCACCGGCGAGGAGATGAAGAGCGGCTGGGAAGCCATTATCGATAAGGAAAATGGCTCGGACTTCCGTGAATTCGTGATTTTCTATCATGAGGCCGGTGACGAGACGTTCCGGCTCTTGAATCGCAAGGGCGACATGCTCCCGCAACGCGATGCCCATACCGATACCTATCGGCCGGCCGCTCGGTTGCTCAACTATCGCAGTGAGCCGCATGGGTCGAGGTTGGAGATGCAAGAGCATCTCGTTGGTTTTGCCGATGAATCGCAGGGCTATGGGTCCTATACGTTCGGTGACCCGGCGACCACGATCCCACGTTCTTATTTGGGCGATCCTGCGACCTTCCGTATGATCGGTGGCTCAGAAATCGTCCATTCGCACCACTTGCATGGTGGGTCGATTCGTTGGGCCAGGCAGCCTGGGACCAGCAAGCTGGATCCGACGCTGTCCAAGAATGGTCCGGTCAAGTTTCCGATGATCAATGATACCTCTGACCGGTTGGACGTTCAGTCAATCGGACCGTCTGAGATCTACGATGAAGTGATCGAAGGCGGATCGGGTGGGTTGCAAGCGCTGGCTGGAGAATTTGTGTTCCATTGCCATATCCCGCAGCACTACGTGACGGGTATGTGGGGCTTCTGGCGGGTGTATAACACGCTGCAGCAACCAGGATTCCAGACCGATGTGATGAAACCGCTTGTGGAATTGCCGGATCGGAAAGGCAAGATTAAAGCTGCCATCGGTTCCGATAAGCTGGTCGGCACGACGGTCGATTGGTACGGCGGTAAGAAGTGGGAAATTACGAAGGACAAGACCGATTGGAAAGCCAATCCAGTAAAAGTGTCTATTAAAGATTGGGTTGAATATATGCTTCCTCCCCAGGATCACGTTTGATCCACAAACGGGTAAGTTGGCGTTCCCATGGCTGCGTCCGCACCTCGGGAAGCGACCACCCTTTGCGCCAAATCATGGCGGTGCGCCATGGTTGGAGCCGTTCCGAGTTCGTGAGGATGGCACGAGAAGCACGGAGCAGGCCAAGCCTGGTGAGCAAGGTCCGTGGAGCTTGTGCCCGGAGAATTCACCGAGGAAGTTCTTCACGATCCATTCGATCACGCTCCCGATCACGCTCAAGCCGGCTACCGAAAAGACGGCGGCGGTTGTCGATCCGATCGGCATGATCTATGTCTTGCACGAAGAGGAAGCCGAGGTTCGTAAGAACCCAAAGAAACAGTTGCCATTAGTGATCCGCGGCAACGTGTATGATTGCGTAGATGTGATTTTCAAGAACGAAATTCCTGACGATGCGCGGACCGGTTGGTCGAATAAGATCAATCTCCATCCGCATTTCTTTCAGTTCGACACCAGTGCGTCGGATGGTCCGACGATCGGGTTCTCCTACGACATGTCGTTGCGGGCCTTCACGATGTTGAAGGATCCGGAGCCGACGAAGGGCATGCCGTTACCGGCCAATACCGTGTTGACGGCAGATTCAAACGCCGGCGCCCGTAGCATCACGCTGGCGGACACGTCAAAGTTTCATGTGAATACGGAACTTGGCGTAGGTATGGATGATCCGAAGTTTTTCGAAGTCGTACGGATCAAGTCTATTAACGGCAAGACCGTCACGTTCGATGCGCCGTTGAAGTACGGACATAAGAAGAACGATATTGCCAGCGTGGAATTCATCCGAGAGCGCTGGTACGTCGACTCGGATTTGGGCACGATCTACTGGCATGATCACGTGTTCGGGACGGACACGTGGGGCCATGGGCTGTTCTCGGCCTTCATCACGGAGCCGCCACGGTCGACCTATCATGATCCGGTCACCGGCAAAGAAATTCGGAGCGGCCCCATTGCAGATATTCATACCTTGGAGCCGGTTTCGGCCCACATCCGCGGCAGTTTCCGTGAAGTTATGATGCATATCATGGACAGTAACGCCCGATCGGCGGAGCTGATCACGACGGACAATCCCCAGGCAAAGATGAATGCGGTGACGGTGGACGGACCGCCGTCGCATCAGTTCCCAGCAAAAATCAATAAGTCTGCGATGTGGTTTCTGAATGGTGGTGAAGCCACGACAGGCAGCGGCTACGGCATGCGTGTGGAGCCGTTGAGCGTGCGGCTTGCGAACAACCCTGACCCGTCCAAATTGTTCATCTCCGGAATCCATGGTGATCCAGGTACGCCATTGTTACGCGCCTATCTTGGCGATCCGATAATGGTGCGTGCCCTGGTGGGATCGGCCAATGAAGTGCATACCTGGCACGTGACCGGACACTGGTTCCCGATGGAACGCTACGGGAAGGATGCCATGCCGCGCAGTACGATCCATTTGGTGATCGGTGAGCGGTATGATCCGGCCATTCCAGCGGCTGGTGGTCCGCAAAAACAGGCGGGCGACTATCTCTACTACAGCGGCCGTGCGTCGCATTTCGCGGAAGGCAGTTGGGGCATCTTCCGTGTGTTTGATGAGTTGCAGAGTGATTTGAAACCATTGCCCAGTCGTGAGCAGATTCAAAAGTCTGCTCCGTCGGTGTGTCCGGCTGAGTCGCCGGTGAAGACCTTCAATGTCTCAGCGATCGATCAACAGATCCGGTACCATGAGGGTGCGCCGGGTGTGATGGAAGTCGATCTTGAGCGGAAGATGGTCTTCGGCAATGAACAGGGCAAGATGTATGTGCTCGACGGAGATCGTGGGCGAGTCAAGGCCGGAGAGCTCAAGCCGAGCCCACTGACTCTGCACGTCAATGTCGGTGATTGCGTGAAAATCAATCTGAAAAATGAGATGGCCAGGGAGCGAGCCGGGTTCCACGTCGACATGATGGCGTTTAACCCGAAGGATTCGTTCGGTGCCAATGTGGGTAACAATCCCGGTGATCAAACGGTTGGTCCCGGCGAGAGTAAGACCTACACCTACTATGCTCACCCTGAATATGGGGAGCTTGCTGCGTTGATTCAGGATTGGGGGAACGTCGTGGAAAATCCACGAAACGGCCTGTTTGGTTCTATCATCGTTGGTCCGAAGGGATCGCGGTATCGCGACCCAGTGTCGGGTGACGATATTACAATGAAGAGCAGCTGGCGAGCCGATGTCCTCGTAGACCGGGCGCTTCCTGGAAATGAAAGCCGGAAGAACTATCGCGATTTCTCGTTGATGTTCCAGGACGAGGACAATATCGTAGGCGTGAGCTTCATGCCCTACATTCAACAAGTAGCCGGTATCACGGCGGTCAACTATCGCTCGGAGCCGACGGCCTGGAGAATGGAAAAGGGCTGTGACGTGTCCGAGATTTTCAGCTGCGTGAAAGCCGGGGATACGCCTTCGACCCCGTTGCTCCAGGCGCACGTTGGAGATTCCGTGGCTGTTCACGTGTTGGGTGCGTTCAGTGAGCAGGTGCAACTGTTCACGATTGATGGACATGAGTGGCCGCACGAACCGTATATGCAGGGTGCCGACCAAGTCAGCACTATGGAGTTCGGTGGATCAGAAGTCATCAATGCGTATCTCACCGGAGGAGCCGGCGGTCCGAACAAGATCGTGGGAGACTATCTGTGGAAAAATCAGCGACCGGCTTTTGCCAATGCCGGACAGTGGGGCCTGTTCAAGGTCCTTCCGGTTGATGATCAACGGATCAAGCCGTTGATGCCGCAGGTTCCGCCGACAAGGACTGCAGAGCAGCCGTCTGGTAAGGCCAAGGCCTCACCGACCTCGCTGAAGAACAAGAAGTAAGTATCGATATCGGTGGCGTACCCATGTGAAAGTGGGTACGCCGCTATGCTGCCAAGTCAACTCATGTATATCCAGCTGGGGAGTCATGGCTCCCCAGTGCTTTTTTGACAGGAGCATCATCATGAGACACTTCATCCGTGCTCTTGTTCTTGGTTTCTCGGTCTGACCCTTACGACGCTCACGGTGAGTACGGGAGCGATGGAATTCGCATTGGCCTATGAGCCGATGGCGGTTTTGAACGGAGGTGCGGTCAAGGGGATGGTTCACTTCTCGAATTGGAAGAAACCTAGTTAGAGGCAAATATCTGTCAGTTTGTGCCGTATGTCTGGGTGATGCGCAACGAGCATCCTCTAACCGTGAAAAATCTTGATTCGGTGGCACACGATCTTCAAGTGTATGAACGGGATTGGGGACATATCTTTATTATGTTTCACCGTCCTGCGCTGACCAAAGGGGGAACTCAGGATTTTGTTCGTTTTACCGGGGATCGGCGAGGTGTTATCATGCAATGCGGGATGCATCTCTATATGCAGGGACACGGTTTTGCTGTAGATAACCCGTACTATGCCGTGACGGGGAGCGAGGGGATGTTTGATATCAGAGATCTCCCTGCCGGGACCTACCGGATCAAGGCTTGGCATCCGACTCTCGGGGAACAGGATCGGGAATTCACCGTAGCGGCTGGAGAAAGCAGTTCGGTGGAATTTACGTTTAAGGAAAAATAGCGATGCGTGTACGGTGGCATCTGATCGGTCTGCTACTCATCGTCCTGCTGAGTGAGATTACGGTGCTGGCCGCGTTCGGCGAGGTTGCGGCGGTGCAGACGGTGAGCCGTGTCGAAGTGGTGCTTGCCTATCACTTTCGAGCTCGTGAGGCCGAACTCAAAAAGGAGTTTGCTCAGGCTGGGCTTGTCAATGCGCATTTTCAATTTGCCAGGATGGGGCAACCACCGCAGAATATCGGGTTGGGGCGAGAGGTCCCAGCCGATAAGGCCAGAGAAGCGATTCGATTGGCGTTGAAGTACAATCTAGGAGTCGGCATCTTACTGCCGGAACGATTATTTCCTCCCAGGTTTATCACGATTGCGTCATCAAATTATGATGACACCGTGGAATACCCAATTGATCAAGCGACATTGGGTAAGTTGCAGAGCCCTGAGTTGACGACGGAAGCCTTTCATCGTCTTTATCACGAGCTGACCTCTGCCGTGATCATCCCAAAGGGACACTATTAATGACGGCTATACGGTTGCGAACTCGATACTCCGGCATCACGTCGATAATCGTGGGGCTCATGGCCGTCACCGTTGTTTCACTGACCGCGCACGCGATGGTGCTCGCCGGCGAGCAGGGCCAAAGCCTGAATGAGGCGGCGGATGGGCTGAGGACGAATGCTGAAGAGATGGTGGCCCATGGTGGAATGGGCGATGCGAAGGCGATCATTCACCACTGCGCCGAGACAGCGAGGTATGCCGAAGTGCTTCTCAAACAGCTCTCCACGTCGCATCTAGGCCGAGAGGAGGGTGTCGCGTCCCTCAATGACGTTATTCGCCACTGTAAGCGGGTGGCAGAAATCGGTATCCATGCCGATCCGGGTGTCCTCCTCAATCCTGCTATCAAGGCTCGCACAGCCGCACGCGCATCAGTGAAGGCACTCGGGTTTGCCAAGTAGTGATAGCTCTCCTCGCAATGCGAGAGGGGAGAGGCACAGAACCGACCAGCAGTTTGACTTTATAGCGTCGCGCAGCGGCGCAAGCGATCCATGATCGCGATCCCCAGCCCTTCTTCCTGACAAGGCTCCGCATAGATCCGATCCAGACCAAGGGAGTCCAGCCTTCGCAATGCTGCAAACAGATGGCGTGCGGCTTCCCTCAGATCGCCGGTTGAAGAGAGAACTTCAACGGCGGCAAAGCGATCGTCGGTGTCTCTTGGCTGCGAGTAGATCAACAGACCCTCGCGCGCGCCATCTTTCAGGATAGGCCTTGCTCCAGCTGAGGCTAAGATCGTCAGTTGTGTCTGCGTTGCGTAGTGGCGTGACAATTGACCTGGCGCAAGTGGCGTTTGATTCACAGACGATGCCCGGCGAACAGCGCCGATGACAGCGTTGAGTTGTTCGATGGTGATGCTGCCTGGGCGCAATAACTCGGGTTGTGGCCCTGCCAGTGAAACGATCGTCGATTCGACTCCAACCGGACATGGTCCACCGTCGAGTATGAGATCCACTCTATTGCCAAGCCCATCAGCAACGTGCTGAGCCGTGGTTGGGCTGACATAGCCAAAGGGATTGGCGCTGGGTGCGGCAATCGGGGTGTCTGCTTCTCGAATAAGAGTCTGCGCCACGGGATGATTCGGCATTCTGACTGCTACCGTTGAGAGCCCGGCGGTGACGAGATCTGGGATTGCCGGCTGTTTTGGCAATACCAAGGTCAACGGACCCGGCCAGAAGGCGTCGATGAGCCGCTGACCCAGATCGGGCAAGAACCTAATCACAATTTCCAACTGCTTGAGGTCCGCAATGTGGACGATGAGTGGGTCGAACTGAGGACGTTGCTTGGCTTCAAAGACCTTCGCTGCTGCCTCAGCATTCATCGCATCGCAGCCGAGTCCATAGACCGTTTCGGTTGGAAATGCGACGAGTCCACCTGTTTTGATGATTCTTCCTGCTCGTCGAATGGATTCAGCATCTGATGCCGAGAGGATGGCGCCCTTCACAGGATTATTCTCTCTACCCATAGGAATGCTGCACAGCCGCCTGATCGCCTACTCCTTCACGGTCATCGTAATCCTGATCGGATCGAGTGGGTTGTCTCGCTCGTCACGAGGGACACCGACAATCTTGTCGACGACGTCGATCCCACGAAAGACTTCTCCAAACACTGTGTAGCACCGATCCAACCCGCTGTTGTCTCCGACGCAGATAAAGAACTGTGAACCGTTGTCGTTGAAGTCGCGCGTACTATTGCTCTCACGTGGCATTTTCGCCATGGATACCGCGCCTCGCTTGTGTGGGTAGTCGTTCGGTTCGGGGGAAAGAAAGTATCCTGGTCCGCCTGTGCCGTGAATGGTGCGTTCGGGAAATTTGCTCAACGGGTCGCCGCCCTGGATGATGAACCCAGGCACCACACGATGGAACGTGGTGCCGTCATAGAACCCCATCTTGATGAGATTGATAAGGTTCTCCACATGGCGTGGTGCGGCGTCTGCGTAAAAACGAATCTTAATCTCACCAAATCTGGTGACGATTGTCACCCGGGGATCTTTTTTCTGAAACAGGAGTGTCATCGTCATGAATGTAGCAAGGCGGTCTTTCGAGAGGCAAGGCTCTCGTCAGTTTGTCGTATTGAGTGGTACTCGTTGCCTGATTAGTGTTGGAGCCTCAACGCCAAAACCAAAAAAACTTACTACTCACTATTCATCATGGTCTGAGTCCGTCCCCAGGCCTAATCTTCACCCACATGATTCCACCGATCAGGGCAATGAAGGCGGCGAGGCCCAGAGAAGCGCCCCAACCCCACTGTTGGGCGAGCCATGGCGTGAGTGTCGGAGAAATGGCCCCGCCAAGATTGGCGCCCATATTCATAAGGCCTGAAAGGCTCCCGGCATGGGTCGGTGACAGATCGCTTGTCGAGGACCAATAGGCCCCGATCGTGAAGTACAGCCATCCGGCGCCCAGTGACAGGCTGGCCAGGGCGAGGTAGGGAGATTCAGTGATCGCACCCAGTGCGATGGAGACGGCGGCGAGCCCCATTCCGGTCATTCCCACGATCTGACGGCCTTTGGTGACGCCACGTCGCACAGCTAATCGATCCGTGACCCATCCGCCGAGAGGGCACGAGACAAGGATGGCAAGGAAAGGAGCGGCAGCAAACACTCCACCTCGTAGAACACTGAAGCCACGCTCATTGACGAGGTAGAGATAGAACCAAGACATGTAGACATAGGCGACATAGCCCAAGCATCCGTAACTCAGCATCAGCCACCACACGCTCGGCGTGTTTCGCAGGGTCGCCCAAGGAATCGAAGGGCGTATTGGAACAACTGGAGTCGTGGACGGTATTCCTTCACGATGAGTGTGCCATGGGTGGTGCGATGGATGATCGGCTGCCAAGCACCACCAGATGACTGCGAGGCCGAATCCCATCCCGCTTGAAAGATAAAAGGCAGATTGCCAGCCATAGTTGACCATAATCCATGCTGTCACTGGCGGGGTAATCGCTGCGCCGATCCCTATCCCGCCGATAGCAATGCCGATGCCAAGACCGCGCTCATGAGCAGGAAGCCAGTCGGTGACTGCACGGTTAAAGGTCGGCAATGCCGCTGCTTCTCCGACACCGAGAAGAAATCTGACGAGGGCCAGTGCACCGACGACTCCGAGCGGCGCAGCCAGAAAAGATGTCGCGGCAATGGCCGTCCAGGCGGTCAAGCAAGACCACCAGATTAATGCGATCATGAGGACGATGCGGATGCCCCAGCGATCACTCAACCACCCACCAGGAATCTGAAATAGGGCGTACCCGACGACGAATGCAGAGAAGACCAATCCCATCTCCTGCTCGGTCACTCCTAACGCCGGCATCATCTGGCGTGCGGTGACCGAAATGTTGATGCGATCGATGTAGGTAACGACGCTGATGGCAAAGAGGAGTCCGAGAATCAGCCAACGGAGGGGCGAAGGAGCTGTGGCGTCTCCGAGATTCGTGGGGACTGTCTCGCTCACAATTGTTTCATTATCGGATTCATGGAGGGATTGGCTACTCTGAGACTTGGTAGGCGTTGAGGGATTGAATGGCTTGCCGCCTCTTCGTGAGAGGCGGCAAGCCGAACTGGTTAGTTAGGGACAATCTCGAGCAGCTCAACCTCGAAGACTAAGGTTGATCCTGGCTTAATAATCGGTGGTGACCCCCCGTCGCCGTAGGCTAGATTGGATGGGCATACGAGCCGGCTCTTCCCTCCGACCTTGATCTGTTGGACGCCCTCCGTCCAGCACTTAATGACCTTGTTCAGTGGAAATGTCGCTGGCTCCCCTCGTTTAATGGAACTATCGAAGACCGTCCCATCAGCCAAGGTGCCATGATAATGGACCTTGACCGTATCCGTTGCTTTTGGCACGGCCCCGGTTCCAGGCTTGATGGTGGTGATCACGATGCCGGATTCAGTTTTGGTGGCGCCTTTCTCCGAAGCCGCTTTGGTTAGAAATGCAGCTCCTGCTTTCTTCTCACCCTCAGCAACCAGCGCTACTCGAGATTGTTGAAGCTGCTGAATCTTCGGTCCAAATGTCTGGAGGTCAGCTTTGGCGGGACGCTTCAGTACGCCGTCGGTAAGGCCATTCTTGACCATATCGAGTTCGGCTTCGCTGAGCGAAAAGGTTCCTAGTGATTGGCTAATGGCCAATCCAAGAGCATACAAAGTCTTCTGGTCATCATTCGCCGGATCTGGCGTGGCCGCCAATAACGGTGTCGAGAGAGAGAGAAGCCCTATGGCAAAACACAGTGTACGAATTCGCATGGAGTGGGGGTCCTTTCTTATGATGGGGGATGGGCCAATGTCGCAGGTAAGGATACGATAGGCTTTCCAAATCTCACAACAGAAATCTTACTGAAGTAGGTAGGGCCAGTCCGGCGAGGTTCTATGCGCCACGCAAATATGTGGTTGAGAGGGTGGCGGAGAGGGAGGGATTTGAACCCTCGGTAGAGATTTTGTCCCTACGGCGGTTTAGCAAACCGCTGCCTTCGGCCACTCGGCCACCTCTCCACGTCACAATCATTGGATTACGCCGCATCCACAGCG
>JACRQB010000139.1 GCA_016222925.1 Nitrospirota bacterium
ATCATTCTGTCCCCACACCTCGCCCATGACTTCCTTGATCCCCTTCAGGTAGTCGCGCACCAGAGCGTAGCAGCGATCAGGCTTCATCCCCAAGTGGGACTCCATCCAGCGCTTATGGACCGTCACGACTTTCAGCAGTTCATTGAAGACCTCAGACTGCAGAATCCATTTTTCCTGTTTGCTCCGCCCCCCAAGGCGATTGATCTTGTACTGCAGCGGCGAGTCCGGTTCGCCATAGAGGAGATTCACAACCTTAGCGGCGAATTTCTTTTCAGGGCTTTCCCATGAGACTTTCTCGTAGAGATCGACCAGATGCGATCGGTTGATCCGCGTGTGAGTCGAATTGATGATGACAAACATCTCGGTCGCGAAATCGGCGCTGCGTCCGTCGAACAACAAACAGGGCACTTCTACCTGAGCGCTCTGATCGGGATGTTTTTCGTGGAAGAAGTGAAGCCCGGCAAGTCGGTGTTGCCCGTCGATCACCAAATACTTGCCCTTGGGCTCGCTCAGACGGCCGATTGAATCCGAACCATCTGTCTTTTGAAAGCGAAGTGTTTCATCGGTAAAGAGTAAGACGGTGCCCGGAATCATCGGTTGAGCTACGACGGTCTCATAAAAATTGACGATCTGCTTGATTTTCTGCCGATTCAAAACCCGTTGGAATCCCTTCTCGCTCCGCTCGATTCCCGCAATAAACAGCGCCACGTCGTCATGCTCGGAAATCTTGGCCTGTGCAATCTCTTCCCCCTCGAAGTAATATCGGCTGGTGAATCGGACCTTTTCCAACAGCTCACCGGCCTTGTAAGCAATGAAGTAGAATGTGCCCTCTTTCTGCGTGATCCGCGTCGCGAGCATAGAGCCTCCATTGGTTTGAATAGAAGCGAGCCCACATTATTCAGGACGGTTCGTGACGAAACCGCCAAGACGCCAGGCGAGACGGGCACGCGGAGCCCTGAGAGACCGAGGCATACTTGAAACAGTATGTCGAGGTCACGAGGGGCGAGCCTGTCCGCTGGCCGCGCGAAGCTCGCGGCCAAGCTGGTCGCAGCGGCGTATCGGCGGTTGCAGTAGAAGCGTTCATGAATAATGTGGGCCAAGGGAAGGATTCTACGTGGCCCTCTCCATGGCTGCAAGACAAAGGACTGTGCTACGATTCTACAACGATGATCTCACACTGGTGCACGTTTGCCATGTTCATCGCACTTCTGGTGCCAGGACTCGCGATGTCCTCCAATACCAGCGCACAGGACTCGGAAGACTCAGGAGCCACAACTGAACTGTCCTGTAGCTTCACGATGGAAAAAGGTGACACCGGACGTTTCTGCCACCTTCCGTTCCCACAAGGATGCCGGGTCGCCTCTATTCCCGGAACCAAGCACCCCTGGACCACGATCTCGAAAGGCGGTCGCCTGCAGTGCCGGTTTGACGAAGCGAAGACCGATTGGAAGACCAACATTGTCGGCACCTGCGACCGATGCCAATCGGTCCGATGTTCGGCCCACTTCAGTGTTCGCTTTGATTGTTCCGCTCAGCACTAAATCTTGCAGATATCCCATGTCCATCACGGCCGCCATCAAACAAGAAGCCTATGCGCTGGGGTTCGATGCAGTTGGGATTACACACGTGTCGGGTGACCATACACCGTCAGCTGCCGGCGACCAGGAAAACAGCCTCCCCTTCAATTCCGAAGCCGCGGTACCTCAACGCCTCTTTGAGCGTCTCACCGAATGGCTCCGGCGAGGCTATCACGGCACCATGGCCTGGATCGAACGGACTCCGAACAAACGCGCCGACCCTTGTCAGGTGCTTCCCGGCTGCCGATCGATCCTACCACAAGCTTTTTGATTCCAGGCTCAAGCAACTGGAACAAGTAATTCATAGGATGGCGCCAGACGCTCAAACTCGTTCGTACTCCGACACCGGCCCAATCATGGAGAAAGCCTGGGCGGAGCAGGCGGGCCTAGGTTGGATCGGGAAACATTCCAATCTCGTTTCAGCGGAATATGGATCTTGGTTGTTACTGGGAGAAATCCTGACTACATTGTCCCTAGAAGCTGATGAGCCGGCGACTGACCTCTGTGGCAGCTGCACACTCTGCATTCAGGCTTGCCCGACGAGAGCTATCACCGAGCCCTATATCGTCGATGCCACTCGTTGTATTTCATACCTCACCATCGAACTGCGCGGTGATCAGACCGCTATTGCTCATGAGTTACAAGGGGGCATGGGAAACAAGATCTTCGGTTGCGACGATTGCCTTGACGTGTGCCCCTTTAATCTCCGAGCCGAACCGACTCAGGAAAATGCTTTTCAACCTTCACGCTGGAGCCTCTCACCTCACCTCAACGAACTGTCTCAGCTAGATGAGCAGACCTTCGCCATAGTATTTCACCAAAGCCCGATTCGGCGCGCAAAACACCAAGGGCTTCTCCGGAACGTCGGTATCGCCCAACGCAACCTGAAGCCCTCCTGACCATTTCACGCCTTCAGACTGACACAGGAGTTGTTGTCCCTTCATTTGGAAAGTGCGTTGGGTGAATCGAATTAGGATTCTTCATCTTAGCCTGACCACTTGATCTACAAAATCGACTTCTTCCCAACAGAATCTTTCAATCTTTACCAACAACCTGATAAATTATTAGTTTCGCACAGAAGTTACAGTTACTTCACTCAAGAACCACACGCGCGGCATGTATTGTGCTCCATCGCAAAATCCTAGGGGTCTCAGTCTTGGCGAGGCAGGCCATTTGGACTCAATTGAATGCGCCACCGAAAATTTTTCTTTGTATTTTTTCTTCTAAATTTGGTAGATAGTCCACTGGACGTTTGTCGATAAAGGGTGGGAGGGAGATCAATTCGCCACGCTTGTCGGGGGCAGCGTCTTTTTTCCATAAAATACAGTCATAAGGGAGGCAACTATGCAGAGGTTTCGTGTGCTCACAGCTACATTAGGGCTTGCCGTCCTCTTGGGAGCCAGCGGCTGCAATACCATGCCGGCACCAGCGGGTGCGGTTGTCGGCGGGAAGGTCCACGAGGTCACATTCACGGCGATGGAAACAGAAATCGTCGTTGATGGGAACGGGACGAAGTACAAAGCCTGGACGTTCAACGGACAGATGCCTGGCCCGGTCGTTCGGGTCACTGAAGGCGATACGGTGAACTTCACCCTGATCGGCGACAAGAATAATACCTTCCCCCATTCGATGGACTTTCATGCGGCCGAGCTCGACTTCTTGAAGAACTACCACAAGACGGTTGGACCAGGCGAGACACACAAGTTCTCCTTTGTGGCGAAAAAGCCTGGCGTGTTTTTCTATCACTGCGGTGCGGGCCCCATGATCCAGCACGTCGCGCGTGGTATGTTCGGGGCCATCATCGTGGATCCAAAAAACGCCAATGCGTGGCCAAAAGCGGATCGTGAATTCGTCCTGGTACAGTCCGAGTTCTGGAAGAATCCAGACAATGTGCAGGCGATGTTTGACCGGAAGTGGGACAATACGGTTTTCAACGGCGGGATCTTCAAGTACCATCCGTTTTTCCCAGGGGGAGAGCCGTTGGAAGTCAAGGTTGGTGAACGGGTACGCATCTATTTCGTAAATGCCGGCCCGAACGAGTTCTCCTCGCTCCATCCGATCGCCGAAATCTGGGACAATGTCTATGAAAGCGGCAATCCGGCCAACAAGTTCGTAGGGGTCCAGACCTATGTGGTCGGTCCAGGGAGCGCCGCCACCTTCGACCTGATCGCGGACAACCCAGGGGCGTATCCAGTCGTGACCCACTCCTTGACGGGTGCCTTACGTGGTGCGATTGCCGTAGTGATCGCCAACCAGAATCCCAAGGACTATAAAGGTCAGTTGATGCCAAACACCCCCTGGAACCCGTAATGAATGAGCGGGGTACGGAGGTCTTGCAGTCAATTCATTCTCACACAAAGGAGTAGACGATATGTCATTGAGTAAGAAGATGATGAGTATGGTCGTGGCCGTAGCAGCCACCTGGACGCTGAGCAGCGCGACATCCTTTGCCGCAGATGCATCGCTCTATGAGCGGCTCGGCGGACAGGGTGCTATTCAAGCCGTTGTCACCAAGTTCATCGGCAATGTGGGTGCAGACAAGCGCATTAATAGCTATTTCGCGACCACTGACCTCAAGAAGCTCAACAAGCTCCTGGTCGAACAGGTGTGTGCGGCGAGCGGCGGCCCCTGCACCTACTCGGGCCGTGATATGAAGACGACGCACAAGGGCATGAAGGTCACCACCGCTGCCTTCAATGCACTCGTGGAGGACTTGGTCAGTGCCTTGGATACCTTCAACGTGCCGGCGAAAGAAAAGGGCGAATTGCTCGCCGTCCTCGGGCCGATGAACAAAGATATCGTCGAAGTTCCCTAGTGACGTGCAGTGGTGAACACTGCCATAGTTCTACGTAAGCCTCTCGCCGGTTCGGACCAATGAGTTCGGACCGGCGAGATCATTTCTACTGCTGGATCAGCCCCCCTCTACCCCAATCAAGCCACGTTCCATGAGATAGAGGCACTGCAACTTAGGATAATATCGTGTTAACATACGTGCCGAATCTGTGCTTCTAGATGCGCAGCGAGAGCGGCCATCTGGCAGGAGCACCAGTTGCCATCACCAAGGAGGAACCATGAGAGGGAAGCGGTTGGTTGTGACGTTGTGTAGTTTCATCGCCGTTGCCTTGTGGAGTACGGCCGGCTGGTCCGGCCCTGAGTCCGACCCACTGAAGCCTCGTGTGCCAGACGCTGAACGTGGAGAAAACTTTACGAATTGTAAGTTCCATAAGAAGCGGAACGACGGGGAGCTCCTCTGGGTTGTGAAGAATGGGAGCCCCGGCACCGGCATGCCGGCCCTTGTGAAGGGGGGCATCCTCACCGAGGAAGAAGCCTGGACGATCATCGCCTACGAACGAAGTTTCTGCAAGGACACGGAATAGCGGCTAAAGGGAATCTTGCAGAGCAACATTGACGGCGAACTGTCAGTCAAGGTCATCGGCTGACGGTTCGTTTTCCCGCCTATCATCGATCTCCAACCAGAAGATAGCAACTCCTTTCAGCTCCGCATCCGGACGGAACCGTATGATCCTCATTCTATCGCTGGGATGACCGTAACCAACCGTGCCTTTCCAGGCATGACGCATGCTCTCTCCCTCTGTTCCCCTCACCCTGAGCTGCTGCCGGTATAGTTGACACCACCCTACGCTCTTTTAGCTTGCCGTTCGAACTCCATCGGACTGAGATACCCCAATGTGGAATGCCGCCGTCGGGGATTATAGAAGCGCTCGATGTAATCGAACACGTCGGCTT
>JACRQB010000140.1 GCA_016222925.1 Nitrospirota bacterium
TCAGGCTGGCGTTGGGCCAACTCATCATAGACTTCATCCAGCCATCGGCCGGCACAACCCAGGACTTCGCGAACCAACGGCTCCGGCTGCCCGGTCCGTTTCATCGTCCACTGGGAAACATATTCAAGCAACGCGTCCCGTTCGAAGGCTGTCGCTGAATGTGTGGCCACCGCCGATAACTCACTGAGACCGGTACGAAGAATATCTGCCACCGTGTCCCGTCCATAGGACGTACTCGCCGTCACATACTGGACTACACGATGAAGTTCCTGATCGTTCATTCCTCTCTCCGCTCAAGGAATTCTTACACCATGGCCGTGGCCTGTCAACGCAGCGACCTTGTTTAGTCTGGCAATTTTCTCTAATCTCAGCGTTGCCTGGTGATACACTACCGCCTGTTCCCGGCACACAACTTACCTGAGAGGAGACTCGGCATGGCCGCCAGACATCCGGTTCGGCATAAGACTTCTACGTCCCTTGTATCCAGCCAGTGGGATCTCACTCACCTCATTAAGAACCCGCTGAAAGATTTGGATCGGCATCTGGCGGCCCTGGATGCACCGGTCGTGCAGGTTGAGTTGGCTCGTCCTCGGCTCCAGGCAACAATGGCGAGCGCTGATTTCCACTCGATCCTGAAGCTCACCGAATCGATCGCAGAAGGTTCTGCCCGGCTTGGCGCATTCGCCTACCTCTGGTTTTCGGAAAACACCAAAAACACCCAAGCGCGATCGTTTAAGGCGCAGGTGGAGGAGCGGCTCACCACCGTCAATAATCGCCTGCTTTTTCTTGATCTCTGGTGGCAAGGGGTCGATCAGGAGAATGCGGCACGACTGATGGCCGACGCCGGCGACCTTCGATACTACCTGGAAACCATCAGACGCTATACGCCTCACACACTCTCAGAACCAGAAGAAAAAATTATCAATGTCAAGAATGTCACCGGACGAAGCGCCGTCAATACGCTCTATGACGTGGTGACCAACGGACTGACGTTCACGATGAAGATCGGCGGAAAAACCCGCACCATGAACCGTGAAGAACTCATGAGCCACGTGCGGAACCCAAAGGCATCCATCCGCCAAGCCGCCTACAGAGAACTCTACCGTGTATTCTCAGGCCAACGGGACCTGCTCGGAGAGATGTATCGGACGCTCGTCAATGACTGGAAAGCTGAAAACGTGGGACTCCGTGGGTTTGCGTCGCCCATCGCCACCCGCAACCTCGGCAATGATGTGCCGGACCAAGCGGTCGATGTACTGTTGGCAACCTGCGCCAAGAATGCCGAGATCTTCCAGACCTACTTCAAACTGAAAGCAAAGATCTGCAAGATCTCCCCGATGAATCGGTACCATATTTATGCCCCCCATCGGGCAGACACCAAGAAATATGCGTATGCCGATGCCGTCCGCATGGTGCTGGGCGCCTATCGAGGCTTTTCTCCCCAGCTTGCAGACCTGGCCGAACAGGTCTTGAGGGAACGGCGCATCGATGGGCCGACGCGTCCGGGCAAACTAGGCGGTGCCTATTGCTACAGCGTGGCACCCGGCCTGACACCCTACGTGATGTTGAACTTCACCGGGGAAGCGCGAGACATCGCCACCATGGCCCATGAGCTCGGCCATGCCGCCCATGGAATGCTGGCCAAAGACCATTCGATCTTTACCTTCCATTCAACCCTCCCCTTGGCGGAGACGGCTTCTGTCTTCGGCGAACGCATTCTCTCCGACACCCTCATGTCGAACGAACGCAACAAAGCCGTTCGACAGGGCTTGCTCGTGAGTCAACTGGATGACATCTATGCCACCGTGATGCGGCAGGCCTATTTCATTCGATTCGAACAAACAGCGCATCGAATGGTGAGAGAAGGGGCAACGGGAGACCAACTGGCCAAAGCGTATTTGGCTGAACTTCGGCAGCAATTTGGCAAGGCCGTGAAAGTGCCGGAAGAGTTTCAATGGGAGTGGCTCATGATTCCCCATCTCTTCGCCAGTCCGTTCTATTGCTACGCCTACAGCTTCGGCAATCTGCTCGTCTTGGCCCTCTACAGAATGTACAAGGAACAAGGGGAATCGTTTGTCCCGCAGTACCTGAACTTGCTCGCCACCGGCGGATCGCAATCCCCCCGAGATATTCTGAGCAGGATGGACGTGGATATGACGTCCGGAGCGTTCTGGCAATCAGGATTCGATACCATTCAGGACCTGGTACAGCAACTGGAAGAAACAATGTAACCAGCTGGATTGACGGCTGCAGCAGAAGCACTCACCAATCCTGAGCAGGCTACGCCAGAGTGACCAAGAGGTCACCTTTCACAGATTGCTCAGTTGGTTGATAGCCTTGATTTCATCCTCCTCCAATGCTCGCCATTCACCCAGGTTGAGGTCGCCCAGGCGAATCGGTCCAATGGCGATGCGCACCAACCGCAATGTGGGATGGCCTACCGCAGCCGTCATGCGACGAACCTGACGATTCAGCCCTTCATGGATGGTGACCTCTAACCACGCCGTCGGCACGTTTTTTCGAAACCTGATGGGCACGGGCCGTTCTGGCAATGGTGGCTCCGTATCTAGCACCCTCACCTGCGCCGGTCTTGTTCGCTTTCCACCAAGCAGCACGCCTGTGCAGAGCCATTCGATCGCTGGTTCATCTGGAATCCGTTCGACCTGCACCAAATAGACTTTCGGCAATTTGTGTTGCGGGTCGGTAATCCGGTGCGCCAACGCTCCATTCGAAGTCAAAATCATCAGTCCTTCGCTGTCCTGATCGAGACGCCCCGCCGCATAGACATGAGGGACGGTGATGTAGTCCGCCAGCGTCGGCCTTCCTTCTGAATCGGTAAAACATGGAAGCACCCCATAGGGTTTATGAAATGCGATGGCACGTATGGACATACCCGTTTCGAACCCTGCCTTTATGGTATCAATCCTTGTCGTATGGTGCTTCAGGGAAATATCCGGAAGATCTAGCCCCTTGCAAGGTCGCCTTGGCGCTTGTTCGGAGGTTGACAGCATATCCGGCCTGTGGCATACTGAGAATGCTTCTCATAATCGCTCACTGGAGCTCGCATGTACGTTTGCCTGTGTAATGGTATTACCGAATCAGATGTCCGTGAGGCCGGGCGAGCAGGATGTGTGATGCCTTGTCAGCTGAAGTCCAAGTTTGGACTCAAGCAGACCGGTTGCTGCGGCCGATGCGCAAAGAATATTCATGAGTTTGTCGAGATCGCTGTCCAGGGAGCCTCGACCAGCTCAGTAGAGCGCTAGTCGCCCCCCACAGTCTCTCCCCACATGTGTACGAGCCACCTCAATGTGGAGATGCGGCCTTGATGAGCCTGGCCACCTCAGCTACTCGCACGCCTAGCGCTTTTGCCTCAGCAAGTTCAGCCTTATCAATCCCAGGGCTCTCACCTTCTGTGGTCGCCGATGCTCCAAATGCACCACCGCCGCTCACCACAATCATTTGATTTCCCAGCATCGCGGCAAGAATGGTCAACAGCGTCACCTCTTTCCCGCTCGAAATCTGCCCTCCCGTAGCGAAGGCCGCCCCAACCTTGTTTTTCATCTTGAATTCTGGAAAGACGCCGAACTTGAACTGCCAGTTATCGAAGAAGGTCTTCACCTCTCCTGACATGTTCGACCAATAGACAGGTGAACCGACGACAACTGCGTCGGCGGACAACAAATCCTCTGCAGTTACGTGCGCGACGCGCTTAAGGAGGACCTGCGTACCTGGAGCCGATTTTGCGCCGGCCACCACGGCTTCCGCCATGCGCTCGGTGTTTCCTGAGAGTGAGTGATAGGTAACGAGAACTTTGATCGAGAGCGAGGCTTCGTCGGCCCAAGACCGCGACACACAGCCAGTGCAAAGAGCGACCGACATTAACGCGACGACCAGGAGATGCCGTGATTCACCAAGGAGAAAGGTCTGCATGAGGCGCGATGACACGATGTTACGAGGTAGAGGGAAGAGAAGCGAGAGGCCTTAGTGCCGAAACGTCTCTTCTTCCATATGTTCTTCAACCGACACTTCCGTCAACGTTCCACGGTAGGTACAGCGGTGACACCGGATTCGCCACTCCTCGATCCACTTTTCCTGCACATAAGACTGCCGACAGGTAGGACAGACGAACACGCCTTTTTTATAGAGCACTCGACGCTTTTCTTGCATGGTTTCCTCTTAGTCAGCCCCAGGCGAGGATGGCACAAGCGGCGAGACGATTGCAAGATTACAGAAATCAAATGCCCTCTCGCCAACAGCTCAAGCAAATAGCCTTCTTGACTGCGAGAGAACCGATCATTACGATACGCGGATGCGCTGGAGATTCTCTACCTGGCTTGTGCTCTCTGTCGTGATCACAGGCGGATTACTAGCTGATGATATGCGGGTGGTCAGCGCCGCCGGAACTGAACTCGCGTCGATTCACACTCCTTCCGGCACCACCATCAAGGCCGAAATCGCCGACACACCCCTAAAACGCTCCGTCGGACTCATGTACCGGGACCACCTCAAGAAGGACCACGGAATGCTCTTTTTCTTCAGCCAACCCCAGGCCTGGACCTTCTGGATGAAGAATACCAAGATCGCGCTCGATCTCATTTGGATTGACGGCAAACAACGGGTGACGCATATCGAACGGAATGTCCCGATTTGCACGAAGAGCGATGATTCCTGTCCTCAGTATCGCCCGAACAGTGATGACGCAATGTATGTCCTCGAAATTATGGGTGGGACGGTTGACGGGTACAAAATCGAAAAAGGATCGAAGCTGCCGTTCGGCCACCCTTGAGCCCTGGCTCCGCAACACCATCAATCATGATTTTTCGCGCCAAGACCTCAGCCGCCTGGCCGTAATGACACCCTCCACCCGTTCAACGGCTTTGAGCACTCGGTTGAGATGACTCGTATCGGCGATCTCGACCACGAAATCCAACTCGGCCTTCCGATCTTCCCTGGTCATAATTTCAGCACGGCTGATATTCGCGTCACATTCAGCGATCGCCGATGACACATTCGCCAGCACTCCCGTCCTATCCTCTGCAATGACCGCGATTTTGACCGCATGTTGACTCGACGTGGCCGTATCCCACTCCACCACCACCAGACGCTCTCGATCATAGTCCAAGGCTTCGAGGTTAGGACAATCAACCGAATGGATCGTGAGGCCCCTTCCACGTGTGATGTATCCCAAGATCTTGTCTCCAGGAACGGGATTACAGCATCGCGACAGTTGCATCAACAGATCGCGGCCACCTTTGACTTGGACGCCGGGCTCTACCCCTCTCGTACCGACGACTTTGGGAACGCTGACCGGGTCGGGTTGAATGGACGTTCCCGCCGATGTCGGCGCCACCAACCGTCCAACGACTTGAGCCGTCGCAACGTGGCCAAATCCCACCGCCGCAGCCAACTCGTCAATCGTGGCGTAGCCTTCCTGTTTGGCAGCATAGAGCAGCGCATCCGACTTGAGCGTCTGCGAGGGGGTCAACCCATGACGACGAATCTCGGCTTCGAGTAAACGCCACCCGATCTCCCAGTGGAACGATCTTTCCATTGACCTTGGCACCGACGCAATGGTCACCGACTTCCGTGTGAATCGCATACGCAAAATCTACCGGCGTAGCCCCTTTCGGCAGTTCTTTGACGATTCCCTTCGGAGTAAAGACATAGACCACGTCGTGAAACAACTCAAGTTTCACGGAATCCATAAACTGACGATTATCAGGCAGATCCGTTTGCCATTCGATGAACTGTCTCAGCCATCCAAAGGCTTTGCTGTCTTTATCCTGCACACGCCCCTGCTCTTTATACTTCCAATGCGCTGCGATTCCGTACTCGGCGACACGATGCATTTCTTCCGTGCGGATCTGAAACTCTACGTGCTCACCCTTCGGCCCGACCACGGTCGTATGGAGAGACTGATAGAGATTCGATTTGGGAATCGCGATGTAATCTTTGAAGCGACCAGGCAGCGGTCGCCACAACGAATGGATGATACCCAGTAACGCATAGCAATTCATCTTCGTGTCAGTAATGATTCGCAAGGCGGTAAGATCATAGACCTCCCCGAACGAAATCGATTGCTTCTTCATTTTTTGATAGATGCCGTAGAGGTGTTTTGGCCTTCCGTGCACGGCTCCGACCAACCCATTCTCCGCCAGCGCCTTCTCAACAAGGCCTTGCACCTCCTGGATATACTGCTGTCGATCTTCGTCGCGTTTCGCCACGGACACGCGCAGGGTTTCGTAGGCATCCGGTTTGAGGTGCTTCAGACACAAATCTTCCAGTTCGTTCTTCATCCACCCGATTCCGATACGGTTGGCCAACGGCGCATAGATCTCCAACGTCTCTTGTGCGATTTCCTGCCGCTTACTTTCTTTAAGGTGCTCAAGGGTTCGCATATTGTGGAGCCGATCGGCCAATTTGATGATCACGACGCGAATATCATCCGCCATCGAGAGCACCATTTTGCGGAAATTCTCCGCCTGTTTTTCCTCCGAACTGCGAAACGTAATTTTCCCGATCTTCGTCACTCCGTCGACGAGATGGACCACTTCCTTCCCGAATTCACGCTGTAGCTCATCGGCCGTGGCTACCGTATCTTCCAGCGTATCGTGCAGAAGCCCGGCCACGATCGCCGTCACGTCGGTTTTCAGAGAGGTCAAGACGCCGGCCACCGCGACGGGGTGCTTCACATAGGGTTCTCCGGAGTGACGCGTTTGTCCTTCATGCGCCTTCACCGAAAACGCATAGGCCTTTCGCACCATGCCGAGATCAGCGTCGGGCTGATAGGCTTGCAGACGACCCAGCAACTGGTCGATATCGGTCACCGTTTCATACATCATCTGCTATTCGCACCCTGCCGCTCGTATGTCTCGGATACGCAACTGAATCCGATCCTGGCCGTTCCAGTGATTCAGTTCCGGGGTAAAGGCCACATCGATCGGCGTCTTCAGGGACAATCCACGATCTTCCAGGGACTTCATCCCGAATCCAATACTATCAAACGGCAGAGATCCAGCCTGCCGAACAGTCATCTTCAAATGTTTCTCTCCGACGACGCGAGCATTGAGGACGTTCAAACCCCTGACGGCAAACGTCGGCTCGGGATTCCCCGCGCCGAATGGGTGCAGCGTCCCGATTTCACGAATCAGTTGTAGCGTGACCTCGGCCAAGCGCAGCTCAGAATCCAGATGCAGCATGGGAACGCTGTGAGTATTCCGGATCCACGTCTCGGCCGTTGCGGAAAAGCGTTCGGCAAATTCAGGCAACCGCCCCTCCTGGATCGTGACCCCAGCCGCGCTGGGATGGCCACCGAACGCCATGAGGAGGTCTCGACAGCCGGCTAACGCCTGATAGAGGTCGAACCCTGGCACAGTCCGAGCCGACCCTTTCCCGATGCCGTCTTCATTCACGGCAATAACGACCGTCGGACGATGAAAGCGCTCCATGATGCGGGCCGCGACGATGCCAACGACCCCGAGATGCCACCCTCGTGCATACAGCACAATGCCGCCCGGCAACTCCCGTGATTCCACCTGCGTTACTGCTTGCTCCACAATATCAGCCTCAAGTTCACGGCGGGCTCGATTCAACTGCTCAAGCTCTTCAGCCAACTCTTTGGCTTCCCGTTCCGACTCTGTCGTCAGAAGTCTGACCCCTTTGATCGCGTCATCTAAGCGCCCTGCGGCATTGAGCCGAGGCCCAAGTTTAAACGCGATGGTCTCCGCTGTGCACTCACGACTAATACCGGCAACCTGCTTCAAGGCCCGTAGGCCGCAGCGGGCACCGCGCGAAAGATGAACCAGACCTTCTCGAACGAATAGTCGATTTTCGTCTTGTAACGGAACCACGTCGGCGATCGTGGCAAGCGCGACCAAATCCAAGAGCGACTCCAACGGCACCGAACCGGAGCCGTATTTCATCCCATACGCCTGCGCCACCTTGTACGCCAGACCACCGGAACAGAGCCCGTGAAAAGGATACCGCGCTTCGGGCCGATGCGGATTCATCACCGCCAACGCAGCCGGCATCTCCATATCGCTTTGATGGTGATCGGTCACGACCACGTCGATCCCCAATTGATTAGCGAGGCTAATTTCATGGTGCGACGTGGTCCCGCAATCGGACGTCACTAATAGAGAAACACCCTCCTCTGCCAAGGTCCGAACCGCCCTCTCATTCAATCCATACCCTTCACGCAGACGATGAGGAACATAGGCACGGACTTCGGCACCGAGACCACGGAAGAATGAAAGATAAATGCTTGTGGCGGACATGCCATCCACATCGTAATCGCCGTAAAAACAGACGACTTCACGACGTTGCATGGCCTGATGCAGACGGTCAACCGCCCGTTCCATGTCGGGGATTAAGAAAGGATCATGAGTTCGGAGAGGAGACATCCAGGCTGTCGCCTGGTCCACGTTCATCACACCCCGATTGAGTAACAACGAAGCAGTCGCCGAGGAAATCGACAACGCCTTTGACAAGAGGCCGCGTTGGAGGGGATCAACGTGAGAAAATACCCAGAGCTTAGACTTCATCCCCAATCTCCTTAATGGCCTGGGCCACACACATACTCCCAATAACAGGAGAACGAGGAAGACTGTAATAAGGGGCTTCTTCTTTGTCAAACCGAAGGACGTGAAGGAACTGGCAGGGTGACTCGAGGGAGAGCTGGCGGTGGCGCTATTCCCCTCCCTTTTGGACGTAATTCTTCACAAATTCTTCAGCGTTCTTTTCAAGGACATCATCGATCTCATCGACCAGCTTGTCGATATCTTCCTTCAGCTTCTTGCCGGTCTCGACCACCTTGGGGTTGGCCTTAACCTCCTCTTTGCCCTGCGGTTCTCGTCGGGGCTCTTGCTTCCGTTCCTGTTTTTCCATTCGAGCACCTCCCGTGGACCAGGGAAACCCTCGCGATCAGCCGACCATGGCCAATGGTAAGCTCACCATACTCCAGGGTACTGAAACCCGTCAAGACGAAGGGGAGAAACGAAAAGCGCCGTGTCCCAGCCGGGACACGGCGCTTCCTCATGTGAGTGAACCTCTATGGTATCGAGGGCGCAACCGCCCCTTATTAGACGATTAACGACACGATCAGCAACGCCACGATATTGATGACCTTGATCATCGGGTTCACCGCCGGTCCTGCCGTGTCCTTGTACGGATCACCGACCGTATCACCGGTGACCGCCGCCTTGTGCGTGTCGGTGCCCTTCAACCCCTGCTCTTCGATATACTTCTTCGCATTGTCCCAGGCGCCACCGCCGCTCGTCATCGAAATCGCGACGAACAGACCGGTCACGATACTGCCGACCAATACGCCGCCGAGGGCTTGCGGCCCAAGCACCAATCCAACGATGATCGGCGACACCACCGGAATCAGACCTGGGATCATCATCTTTTGAATCGCGGCCTGGGTCACGATGTCGACGCAGGTGCCGTACTCCGGCTTCCCCGTGCCTTCCATAATGCCCTTGATCGTCCGGAACTGCCGCCGCACTTCCTCCACGATCAAGCCTCCGGCTTCACCCACGGCCCTCATACAGAGTGCGCCAAAGATAAATGGCAACATGCCACCCAGAAACAGACCGACCAACACTTTCGGGTTTGACAGATCGAACGCCGCCAGCGCGGGATTGTGTGCCGCGACCTCACGAGAATATTCCGCGAACAACACCACCGCCGCCAACGCGGCTGACCCAATCGCATAGCCTTTTGTCACCGCCTTGGTCGTATTGCCGACTGCATCCAACGGATCCGTGATGTCCCGAACTTCTTTGCCCAAATGCGACATTTCGGCAATGCCGCCCGCGTTGTCCGTGATCGGACCGAATGCATCGATCGCCACGACAATCCCGGCCATCGACAGCATCGAGACCGCCGCCACCGCCACACCGTACAGGCCTCCCGATTCCGCGCCGCCGCAGACCCAGAAGCTGCCCAGGATCGCCGCCGCAATCACCACCACCGGCGCCGCCGTCGCCTGCATGCCGACCGCCAGCCCCGCGATGATGTTCGTCGCATGGCCGGTTTCACTCGCTTTGGCGATATATTGCACCGGCTCATAGTTCTTCGACGTGTAATAATCGGTAATGAATACAAGCGCCAGCGTCACCGCCAATCCCATCAACGCGGCGATGTAGTAACTGAAGCCGCTGACACCCCCCACCCCGCCCATGATCATGAGGGTGATCGGGAGAAATGCCACGGCAGCGATCCCGCCGGCCACGAACAGCCCCTTGTAGAGCGCCGTCATGACCTCCCCACCCGGGCTCACCTTCACAAAGAGAACCCCGATGATCGTCGCAAAAATCGTCACGCCTCCTAAGACCAACGGATACAGAATTGGAGCAGTCGCCCCCTTAAACATCGTAAAAGCCAACACCATCGCCGCCACTGTCGTCACGGCGTAGGTTTCGAACAGGTCTGCCGCCATACCGGCGCAGTCACCAACGTTGTCGCCCACGTTATCCGCGATGACCGCTGGGTTGCGAGGGTCGTCTTCCGGAATTCCCGCTTCGACCTTGCCGACGAGATCCGCACCCACATCCGCGGCCTTGGTGTAGATGCCGCCACCGACACGGGCAAACACCGAGATCAAGCTCCCGCCGAAACCAAGACTGAGGAGCGCATGGATCGCCTTCTCTTGCCCGGCGATTGATTGTGCGATCATATAGAAGGTCGTAATCGACAAGAGTCCCAGGCCGATCAGCAACAGACCCGTGACCGCCCCTCCTCGAAACGCGACGGTCAAGGCGGCATTCATGCCATCGTGGGCGGCTTGCGCTGTCCGCACGTTAGCTCGCACGGCGATGATCATCCCCACATAGCCGGCAATCGACGACGCTCCCGCGCCGACCAAAAACCCGACCGCCGTCAGCAAGCCAAACTTGTCGGAGACGGCCCCAGCGGCCCAGAGCATGACGAAAAGCACCGCAGCCACATAGCCGACGGTCTTGTACTGTCGATTCATGTAGGCACTGGCACCTTCTTGAATTGCCTTCGCAATTTCCTGCATCTTCGCATTGCCGGCATCAAGCTTGAACACCCACATCGCAAGGTACAACCCATAGGCAATACCAGCGAAGGCCGCGACGATGGCAAACGTGATAATCGATGAATCACTCACTGGAAGTCCTCCTGCTGGTTAAACGCACTCCTTATGCCACACGGCTCCCCGTGGCTTCAACCCATCCAACGTACATGCATGAGTGGGGAAACCTAAAGCGGTGCGGAGTCGAACTTGACGCTAATTACCTGAAAAACGCGCTCATTCTATTAGAGTTGGACTGGCCGGATCAAGACCAAATGCGAGGTGCCCGGAAACAGCTGCCCCGACTTCCAGCAGTCTCAAGTTCCACACTGTCGCAAACAATCTGAGCTCGCCGATGTTCCTCACCACTCCCCCAGGAGACCAGACTTGCCTGTTCGTTGTAGAACAGGGCGGCACCATTAGAGTTCTCGATCGGGCGACTGGCAGCGTGCTCTCGACATTTCTGACCGTGACCGGTATCACGAGCGGAGGGGAACGAGGATTGTTGGGGCTGGCCTTTGACCCAAACTACAATGCCAACGACCGGTGTTACGTCAATTATACGGATGCTAATGGCGCCATCGCCCGGTTTGTAGTGTCGGCACCGAACCCCAATGTCGCTGACCCAAATTCACGAGTCATCTTAGTCTCCATTCCCCATCCCAGGAACAGCCTGCATAAGTGGAACAGTCAATCCATTTGTCCTCAGCGGAGGGGATCAGCTGGTGTGGAGCTATGGGTTGCGGAATCCATGGCGATTTTCGTTTGATGGAGCTGATCTGTATATCGGAGACGTCAGCCAAGATGCCCGAGAGGAGATCAACGTGTCGCAAGGCCCCAATGCCGGGCGCGGACTCAATTACGGTTGGCTGCTTATGGAAGGGCCACTTTGTTTCAATCCTACGACGAACTGCAATAGCGGGAGTCTAGCCTTGCCGGTGCTCGACTATCCTCATACAAACAATCCTTGTGCAGCATCAGTGATCGGAGGCTACGTCTATCGAGGAACAGCAATACCAGTCATTCAGGGCACCTATTTCTACGCCGACTTCTGCGCCGGGTTTGTCCGTAGTTTCCGCTTCAATAACGGCTCTGCTCTCAAACAAACAGAATGGCCGCTGCTGGCTACCCCTTCAATCACCAGCTTCGGGCAGGACGGCTTAGCCCGGATTCCGCAGTCAATCGGTTTTGCTGTAGAGTAGATGGCCAAATTCTCTTGTGAGCACAGGAGGTTTGGTATGCGCGCTCGTCAGGTTTCCACGTCACCGCTGTATCCCAAGATTGGGTTTGCGTTTACTGA
>JACRQB010000141.1 GCA_016222925.1 Nitrospirota bacterium
AAAACACATCCAATAGGTTATCGGCTTGGCTACAACTATACGTGGAGCTCACGCTGGTATGCGGGTAAAGATTACGCCAAACTGCTCCATCAGGATGTCAAGATCCGAAAGATGGTTAAGGCAAGGCTGTATCATGCCGGCGTATCCAAAGTTGAAATTGAGCGTTCTGGTGATCAGGCCAGAGTGATTATTCATACTGCTCGCCCTGGCATCATTATCGGACGCAAGGGGGCTGAAGTTGATAAGCTGAAGGCTGACCTTGAAAAGCAGTATGGTGGGCAGGTTTATATTACGGTCAAGGAAATCAAGAAGCCTGAACTTGACGCTCAGCTCGTTAGTGAAAATGTTGCTACTCAGCTTGAGAAGCGGGTCGCGTTTCGGAGAGCGATGAAGCGCAGTGTACAGTCTGCGTTGAGGCTTGGTGCTCAAGGGATCAAGATCATGGTGGCTGGTCGCCTGGGTGGTGCTGAAATTGCTCGAACGGAATGGTATCGAGAGGGGCGTGTTCCGCTACATACGCTCCGCGCTGAAATAGATTATGGATTCGCCGAAGCGCACACGACGATGGGGCAGATCGGGGTGAAGACCTGGATCTATAAGGGAGAGCTTCTTCCTGTGCAGCCCGTCAAGGCTGAATCATCTTTAGAACGACGGTTTGGGTGAGGAGATCGAGCTGTGTTAGCGCCTAAGAAAGTTAAATTCAGAAAGATGCAAAAAGGCCGGATGACCGGCAAGGCCTATCGTGGAGGCCAAATTACTCTGGGGGAGTTTGGTCTGAAGGCATTGGAGCCAGGATGGGTGACGAGTCGACAGATTGAGGCCGCGCGTATCGCGATTACTCGATACGTGAAGCGCGGCGGGCAGGTGTGGACACGAATTTTCCCTGATAAGCCGATCACGAAAAAGCCGGCTGAGACTCGAATGGGTAAGGGGAAGGGGAACCCTGAGTACTGGGTTGCTGTTGTCAAGCCTGGCAGGATTCTTTATGAGATGGACGGCGTCACTCCTGAGGTTGCTCGCGAGGCGTTTCGTCTTGCGTCGCACAAGTTGCCGATTGCCACAAAATTGGTTGTTCGCGGCGAGTTCGGGCAAGGTTCTTGAGGGGATAAAGAGGAGCAGTGAATATGGCATTGGACGTCAAGGAGCTCCAGCAGCTAGGGGCGGGTGAGCTTGTCGATAAAGAAAAACAACTTGTGCAAGAGCTGTTCAGTCTACGTTTTCAGTTTGGCTCTGGGCGTCTCGAGAATCCTATGCAAATCCGAAAAACAAAACGGGATATTGCGCGTGTGAAAACTATTCTCGGGCAAGTGAAGGCCCGAACAGAGGGCTCTAAAAAGTAAAGGATGCTATGACTGAGGTGGTAAAGCGCCGTCATTGGTATGGCGACGTCGTCAGTAATAAAATGCAAAAGACGGTCGTTGTCGTGGTCTCAAGGTCGGTCATTCATCCGGTCTATAAGAAAGTTCTTAGACGGGTGACTAGACTAAAAGCCCACGATGAAGGTGGCGTGTGTAAAGTGGGAGATCGGGTCAAGCTCGTGCAGACAAGGCCGTTAAGTAAAGAAAAGAACTGGCGTGTCGTTCAAGTCATGGAAAAAGGTCAACCTGAAAAGTAAGAAGCGGTATTTCGGATGGTCTTTGGTTTATTGCCGCGCGTAGGAATATAGCGATGATTCAGAACTATACATATATGGATGTGGCCGATAATTCAGGAGCCAAGCAGGCCATGTGTTTTCATGTGTTCGGGGGAACGAGACGGCGTTATGCGTCGCTAGGTGATATCGTGGTGGTGGCTGTCAAGGAGGCGATCCCACAGGCGAGTGTGAAGAAGGGGGACGTGAGTCGGGCTGTCATCGTCCGAACAACAAAGGAAGTTCGTCGAGAAGATGGGTCCTATATTAAGTTTGATCGGAACGCATGCGTGTTGATCAACAAAGATGGCGAGCCAATTGGAACGCGCATATTCGGTCCCGTTGCCCGCGAGCTCCGCTGGAAGAAATTCATGAAGATCATTTCTTTAGCGCCTGAAGTTTTATAGGGCAGAACGAACGAGGAGCATCGTGGAAGTACTCCGAAAAAGCAGAATTCGAAAAGGGGATACGGTTGTCGTGGTCTCTGGTCGTGAGCGAGGCAAGACGGGGAAAGTTCTGTCTGTTGACCTGCAAGCGGGGAAGGTGATTGTCGAGAAGCTAAATGTCATCAAGCGACACACCAAGCCTAATCAGAAGGCTAAGCAGGGTGGTATTCTCGAGCGAGAGGCACCACTACAGATTTCCAATGTCATGTTTTTCTGTCCGGTCACACAGAAGCCTACGCGGATTGGGATTCGGGTGTTAGAAGATGGGCGACGAGTGCGCTTCAGTAAGAAATCAAACGAGACTGTGGAATAGGCTACGTGATGACTAAGGAACCTAAAAATAAATCTAGTAAACCGTCCGAGCGTAAATCATCGAAGAAGGAATCGGTCACGCCATTAGACCAAAGTAGTGAGGAGTCCAAGTTTCGACCACGTCTTCGTGACATGTATGAGCAGAAGGTGGTCCCTGCCCTCATGAAGGAGTTTGGCTATAAAAACGTGATGCAGGTTCCACGGCTTGAGCGTGTGGTGTTGAACGTGGGAATGGGTGAAGCGATTCAGAATGTGAAACTCTTGGAAGGTGCGGTAGCCGAGCTGGGGATGATCACTGGTCAAAAGCCGGTCGTCACTCGAGCTAAAAAAGCCATCGCCGGATTTAAGCTTCGGCAGGGGTTACCCATCGGCACCAAAGTGACGCTGCGTAGCCGGAGGATGTATGAGTTTTTTGATCGCCTGGTTACGTTGGCGCTTCCTCGTATCCGAGACTTCCGTGGCGTTTCTCCAAAGGCTTTTGATGGTCGAGGGAATTATACTCTTGGTTTAAAAGAGCAACTCATTTTCCCTGAAATTAAGTACGATGAAGTTGCCTCGATTCATGGGATGGATATTACGGTTGTCACGACGGCCAGGACGAACGACGAGGGGAAGGCGCTTCTGAAGCACCTGGGTATGCCGTTCCGTACGTGAGCACGACGTGGATCAATGGTGTTTGTTTGAACGGAAGGAGTGCGTGTGTCGAGATTAGCGCTGAGAAATAAGGCAGCAACGCAGCAGAAGTTCTCCACGCGTAACTACCATCGGTGTGGAGTTTGTGGCCGAGTTCATGGATATCTCCGTCGATTTCGAATGTGCCGTATTTGCTTTCGACTGATGTCTCTGCGCGGAGAGATTCCTGGCGTGCGAAAATCTAGCTGGTAACGGGTGTTGTCACACCGGTGACTGCCAATGGAGGATAGAAGAATATAGCATGGTTACCGATCCAATCGGCGATCTTTTGGTTCGCTTAAAGAATGGCGCTCAGCGTCGTCATGAAACAGTCACAGTTCCAACTTCAAAGTTGAAGCGTGCTATTTTAACGATTTTGATGAGAGAAGGTTATGTTGACGCCATCGAGGATGGAGCTCATGAGGGGCATCCCATTCTTACTGTACGTCTTCGATATGTCGGTGAGGGGCAGCCTATGATCACTGGGCTGGAGCGCGTCAGTAAGCCAGGGCGACGGGTATATATTGGTAGTCAGGAAATTAAGAAAGTTCGCAATGGGATCGGCGTGTCTATCCTTTCTACGTCCAAAGGAATCATGACTGACCAGGAATCCCGTAAGAATCGTCTTGGGGGTGAGCTTCTCTGTTCCGTATGGTAGGTGGATGAGTTATTTCGATCTCGAGCGAGGGGTGTAACAAGCCATGTCCCGCATTGGAAAAAAACCGATCGTAATTCCTGGTGGAGTGGAAGTTAAAATTGCTGGATCAACTGTGTCAGTTAAAGGCCCACTGGGCAAACTGGATTGGTCCCTCGAGCAGGGAGTCGACGTTGCCGTTAGTAATGGCCAAGTCGTTGTCGGTCGTTCGAGTGACGATCGTAAGCTGAGAGCCTTGCATGGGCTGACTCGTGCCGAATTGAGCAATATGGTTCAGGGGGTAACAAAAGGATACGAACGCTCGCTTGAGATTACTGGAGTAGGCTACAAGACTCAAGTTCAGGGCCGGACGCTTAGCTTCAACGTGGGGTATATCAATCCAGTGATCTATGAGGTGCCAACGGGCATTGATGTCAAAGTGGACAAGCAGACGCTCATTAACGTCAAAGGAGTTGATAAGCGGTTAGTAGGGCAGGTGGCAGCTGATCTACGAGCTATTAAGCCACCGGATGTCTATAAGCAAAAGGGTATTCGCTACGCGGGCGAGACATTGCGTAAAAAAGAAGGCAAGACGGGGAAATAGGAACTAGCCATGAATGCTGCAGACAAAGTTCGACAACTTAATCGACG
>JACRQB010000196.1 GCA_016222925.1 Nitrospirota bacterium
ATAGTCGATTTGGCCGTTTCCGCGAAGCGAATACAGCATGATGAAGAGACGGGCCTCATGGTCATACAGCTCATCGACACGGGTAGCAAGATCGGGCTCGGTGGGAAGTGACTCCGTGCTCCATCCCGTCACAGGATGACTCCAGAACAATCCTGTCAAAACAAAAACGATGAGCGGACGCAGATGCACGATCCTCACGCTCTCCCCGGCGACTCGGATGCAACCCGATCATGGGTTATTCCGACAATTGGCTCACAATCCTTGAGATCCCCCGTCGCAAGAAGCAACCTTGCTGGAACAGGCCTAATCTCCCTATAATGCCACCCCATGGTGACAACCCGTGCATCTCTTCATACGCTCGGCTGCCGACTGAATCAAGCCGAAACCTCGATCCTCGGTGAAGGGCTTAGACGGAAGGGATTTGAGCTTGTGGAGTTCGGCCAGCCGACCGATCTCCTTGTGCTCAATACCTGCGCGGTAACGGAAGATGCTGAACGAACCTCGCGCTATCTCATTCGAAAAACCCTGAAACACTCTCCGCATGCATTCATCGCCGTCACCGGCTGCTATGCCCAAACGGGCATGGAACAGCTCAAACAGCAAGTCGGTATCGATCTCATCGTCGGACACCAATTCAAGCTTAACTTGCCGGCTTATCTCCCGCCCGTGCATGAGTTGAGGAAGCGACCCGTCCCGGATGTTCACCACACAAAGGCAATGGCGCGCGGAGACTTCGATCTGCCTCATTTTGCAGAACCGGACTCCACCCGTGCATTACTCAAGATCCAGGACGGCTGCAGCGCCATGTGTAGTTTCTGCATTATCCCGTTTGCCAGGGGACACGAGCGCAGCCGGACGTTTGACGATATCCTGCGCGAAGCCGACAGCTTGGTCGTACGGGGCTATCGAGAGATCGTCCTGACAGGCGTGAATATTGGGCAATATCTTCACGACGGCAAAGACTTTTGTGCATTACTTCGTCGACTCGATCAGATCGACGGCCTCGAACGCATCCGCATTTCATCGATTGAGCCGACCACTGTCAGCGACGAATTGATTGATTTCCTCGTCTCGTCAAAGAAACTCTGCCCCTATCTCCATATCCCTCTGCAAAGCGGAGACGACCAGATCTTACAGGCCATGAATCGACACCATACGATTAAGGCCTACACCAAGCTGATCGAAACGGCACTCACGAAGATTCCCAACCTTGGCCTTGGGACTGATCTTCTGGTCGGATTCCCCGGTGAAACTGACACGGCGTTTCGGAATACAGTCGCGGTTGCAACAGATCTTCCATTTTCTTATCTCCACGTGTTTCCTTACTCCTCCCGACCGGGAACGGCCGCGCTGCGCATCAAAGAATGTGTGCCATCTGCATCGGTCAAGAAACGGACCGATCTGCTGCTCGATCTGGATCGCGCCAAACGACTGGCATTTCACAACAAGCAGATCGGTACAACCGTCTCAGTCCTGTTCGAAACCGGAGCTCGAGATTCCTATCGCTTCGGCACAACTCCGAACTTCACCAGAGTGGCAGTCACGGAGACAGGCGACCTTCAGAATCAGATTTTACCGGTCACAATTACCGCCGCCGCAGACCGTTTCACGTTTGGCCATCTTACGGCTTCTCAACACACACACTCTGCCATGGCAGTGCTATGACGCTGAAGACTGCCCCCCACGTGCATATCGAAACCTTCGGCTGCCAAATGAACGAGTCCGATAGCGAGCTTGTCCGCTCGATGCTGAAGCGAGAAGGGTTTGTCTTTACGGAGGACCGCGAACGGGCCGACGTGGTACTGGTCAATACCTGCGCTATTCGGGAGAACGCGCATAAGAAGATCTACGTCCACCTCTCCGAGCTGAAAGCGATCAAAAAGCAGCGCCCTCTCGTCGTCGGTATCCTCGGCTGTATGGCCCAGAACCTCAAAAGTGAGCTCGCGGAAAAGGAACCGCTGATTGACGTCTTAGCCGGCCCGGATGCGTACCGTCAACTTCCCTCATTGCTGGCAACCGCCATCAACGAACAAGAACAGGGGCTCTCGCAGAAAGGGTTTGCCCTCGATCTGTCTGAGTATGAAACCTATGAAGGAATCATGCCGGACCGCAACAGCGGAGTAAACGCCTGGATTACCGTCATGCGAGGCTGCGATAACTTCTGCTCCTTCTGTGTCGTCCCCTATACCAGGGGACGCGAGCGTTCGCGCGATCCGGAATCCATTCTTCTCGAAGCTCATGACGCGTCCACCCGTGGCTTTAAGCAAATCACGCTGCTCGGACAGAACGTCAATTCTTACTGCCATGAAGGATGGGACTTTGCCAAGCTCATCGCTGCCGTGGCAGACACGCCTGGCATCGATCGAGTACGGTTTACCTCTCCACACCCGAAAGACTTTCCCCTCGCGCTCATCGACGCCATTGCCACGCACCCCAAAATCTGCAAGCACATTCATCTCCCGCTTCAGGCAGGGAGTGATCGCATACTTGAACTGATGGGGCGGACCTATACGGGAGCCGAGTATCTGGCATTGGTTGATCGAATTAGAAGCCGTATCCCCGACATCGTTTTGACGACGGATATCATCTGTGGTTTCTGCTCGGAGTCGGAGGAAGATTTCCAAATGACCCATCGCATAATCGAACAGACGCAGCTCGACTCAGCCTACATCTTCAAGTACTCGGAACGGAAGCATACGATTGCGGCAAGAAAATATGCGGATGATGTCCCTGATCGAGTCAAAGGCATGCGCGTCGCTCAACTCTTGGAGACTCAGCGCCGCATCACCCTAGAACGCAACCGACGATATATCGGCAAGGCAATGCAGGTGTTAGTTGAGAGAGATGCAACCCGCTCGTCAACCCAGGCAATGGGGAAAACCGATGGCAACATCACGGTTGTATGGGAGAAAGGCACCGGTGACTTTCGGCCAGGCACTCTGATTACGAAACAGATCTTTGATGCCTCGGCTGCGACTCTCTATGGGGAGTGAGATCCCAGTCTCGTAGGCAGTTCGTATTGGAGACATTAACAATTTCACCCTTTGGAACAATTCTGCACACCTCATGGTAGAAAGGAACATTTTTTGACCGGCGCGCTCCGCTACATTCAGACTATCTCTTCGGCCGTTCTTTCCCTGTATTCGCTCCCATGTAACCTCGTTGATGACTAAGCCCACCCCCAATCGTCCAAAGTTTCTTTCTCCACTTGATCAATCTTTATCCGCTAACCTCATGATTATAAAGGTACTGTCTTAAATCTCTCTTCTAGAGTGTGGCCACCAGTCCAGACCTTCTGATGCAGAGATCTATTAAGGACCTCTCCCCCTTACCGTGACTGACGATACAAGCTGTCACTTCAGAAATGAGAAGGCATGGACCTTGCTCAAATTTTGGCGTCCATCTATTCAGCAACCAGAGCCTTTGCCTCTCACTATGAAGTCCGCCGACTCCGATTCAACACCGAATCCCAACCCATCTGATTCCCGTGTCACACTCGAAACAATCATTTCGGTTGGGGTAGTCGGCTGGCTGGTCATCGGCATAGTACTCATGGGTCTAGGGGTATGGTAGTTCGGTATAAGAACCATGGTCAAATTCTGAACTTTCGCTCTATTACATAGAGGCTACCCGGCCTCCTCGGCCACAAGACCACAGATGAGGAGATCCCATATGCATATCCCTTTCACTGTCCGCAGTTCCCACTATGTCGGCGTCTTGATGTCCCTCAGCCTGATCGTGACCGGGTGCTCCATGTTTTCCGGAGAGGCAAAGCTTCACAAAAATGCTAAAGGATCCGTCTATCTCAAGGAGATCGCCGACTGGTCATTTTCAGCCAACCATCCTGCCAC
>JACRQB010000197.1 GCA_016222925.1 Nitrospirota bacterium
GACGCTTTCAAGATAGGTCGCGACCTGTTCGAGCGCGTTTCGCTTGGCCGCCTCGGTGGCGATCCGAATGGCGTCCTCACGGGTATCGCGATCCCCCATTCGGTGCTCACCCTGCGCATTGACGACCCTGATGTCAGCCAGTGTAGGGGCAGCGGTGATGAACACCGCGAGCGCGAGAAACAAGACAATGGGTCGATACGATTGATAAGACAGCAGGCAGATCGGAAGAGGCTGTTGATGGAAGACCTGACCAAACATCGCCTCCCCCTTCTTACCCCTGGGCACAGATGGAAACGGTGAGCAGGTTTAGCATAGCACCCGGAAGGCGGTTCCACCAGCGATCGCCAAGTGCCTTCTCCCTCCTTGCCTTCCTGAAAATTTGCATGTTAGGGTACCACTCTTACTTTTGGCAGGCTGCGGAAAAGCTTGGTCGATGCCAAAAGACGGTCAGAAGTTTCCGTTCGTTGTTAAGACCAGAATTATTTCAGGATGCTCAAAAAGGCTGTCCAGCAAGGCCGCAGCGAGCAAAGAGGCGAGGCGTGCGATGCGATCTGCCTGCGCAAAGTGCTTCGGCAAGGCAGGGAACGCCGCTGGCGGACTTTTTCAGCATTCTGTTAGGATACATGCGGGTGATACTTCGCTATGACACATCCCTCACGATGCCTTCGCTTGATTCTTGTCGGCCTCCTGACCATCTTACTTGAAACCGCGGTCCAAGTGCCTGTCGAGGCAGCTGCCCCGCTTGGGAAGGAAACCGCTTCGTCCAGTTCCGGGACTGAACATGTCATCCTGTTTGTCTTGGAGGGATTCGGACAAGAGTCGCTCAAGAGCGGCGCGATGCCGGTCGTGAGCAAACTCGCCAAGGAAGGGTCGGTGACCTGGTCCGCGAGCGGGGTGAAGCCGGCCCTACGATTACCCACCATGGCTTCGCTGGTGACCGGCATGCCGGTCGAAAAGCATGGGATTACCTGGAATTTCTTCGAATTCAGCCGAGGCTACCCGCGCCACCCCAGCCTATTCGACTACCTGGATTTAAGCGGAGGGCGCGATAGTGCCATCTTTTATATGGATGAGTCCCTGTATCAGCTCGCCAAACCGGAACCCTACACCGACTATCAACTCTGCGGAGCATTGCGGCCCGAGTGCGGCTCTCAGAAACTCGTCGCCTACATCCAGCAGTATCTTCAAAAGGCGACCAGCGGGCACGGCTATGGGCACGCGATTCCCTCCTTGCCTCATTTGCTGGTGGTTCACCTTCCGGAAGCAGGGAGGGCCGGGGTGACCCATGGCTGGGACTCCACAGAATATCGGGAGGCGTTACGAACGGTCGATGGCGCAATGAAGTCTGTCCTGAACCTCTTCCAGGAGTACTCGCTTTCCGGCCGCACCGCCGTCGTCGTCACCGCTCTCAGCGGAAAGGGGATCGACCCCGGCGCCGAGGCCCCAACGACTGAGTCGCCGGTCGTTCCCTGGATCGTCTCGGGAACCGGAATCAAACAGGGCCAACTTATTCGTCAGCCGGTGTCAATCATGGATACCGGAGCCACCGTGATGAAAATCCTGAAGCAGGAGACTCACACGGAATGGGAGAGTCAGGCCGTGGAAGAAATCTTCGAAACTGCCGCGGCCCCCCCCGCCGCACGGCCACGCAAGAAACGCTAGTCAACCATGTGCTACGCTGCCCTCATGCGACGCTGGTCCCTCCTGATAGTGGGTTGCGTGCTGACCAGTCTGCCGACTATAGCTAGCCCTAAGGAGGGATTCACGGGAGACCTACAGGCCGCACATCTCAAGGAGCATGGGATTACCATTGATGCGACGAAGCTGGTCCCCGCTTCCTGGTGGCAAGTACCAGGCGTCACGCCCTCGATCTGGAATTCCGACCCCGAGTCACTCGATGCGCCCAAGACATCTGAGCGTCGGGAACTGCGGTTGAAGCCGGGCAAATACAAGTTCATCAGCTTCACCTTCGATTTTCCCTTTACGGTGAATCTTAACGGCACCCTCGATTTTTCAAAGTCCTTGGATCAATGTGTCGAAGGCCGCGGGACACAGGCATTGATGGTGGTGTGCAAACGCATGTACCCGTACGGCGGGCAACGCGACGCCTATTACGATCAGAAACCGAACGATGGCTAACGTACTCGACGATCTGTTAGAAGCGCTTGAAGATGTGGACGACGCCACCCGAGAGGAGGCGGCGAAGACGCTGGCCGACCTGGGTGATCCAGCTACCCTGGATGCGCTGATCAGCGCCTGCAACGATGACTTCTGGTCCGTGCGGGCTCATGCAGGCTGCGGCATCGCGAAGATCGGCGGACCGAAGGCTGTCGAAGCGCTGGTCGGCCTTTTCAACGATTCCATCATGGAAGTGCGCGATCAGGCGGTCGAGGCCACGGCAAAGATCGGCCCGATC
>JACRQB010000198.1:0-4476 GCA_016222925.1 Nitrospirota bacterium
TTCCCGGTCGAGGTCCCATCACCATAGGTCCCATTGGTCAACAGCAGTGTGTCACCGCAGGTCGCACGAGCGGGATCGATGGCATAGGCGAAGGTGAGCCAAGGCTTCGCTAAAGTACCGGGATTGGCATCGGAACCTGTCGGTGAAATGTAGTAGGTGGCACTCAGGGTAGGGGATGTCTGCAAGCACACGATCAAGAAGATAGCCAACAATAGGATATCTCGTATTATTATGATCATGAAGAAGTCCCTCTTATTAATCAGGACTACATTTATACAAGGTCTTCCAAGGATTGATTGAGGTGAAAGCACAATCTGTGCCGTATTCGATGTGGGGATCGTTGGTCCAAGCAACTTCTTTAAACCAGCACCATTCTTGACGGAGATGGTCGAAAAATGAGTCAGGACTCCTAACTGTTCATAGTAAGTGGGCGAACAGAAAAGTGCACCAGTGCATTAATGTTCTCAGGCGTTCAAGAAATCAAGCAATCTGGACTGACCGGCCGTCTCCTCCAAAACTAGCCTCCCTCTGCGAGCTGAGAATTCGGTGCTTCCTGCAGTCAGGTTTGGTCAGCCTGCTCGACAAATTCCTGTGGTGATCTTCCCCCGATTTTACAGACTTCCAGAAGGAGGAGAATGATGAGATCGGAGAGAGTTATGAGCACGAAGACACGACGGTGGTACACGGAAGAATTTAGAGACGAAGCAGTTCGGTTGGTCTGAGACTCGGCGCGGCCTGTCGCGCTTCCCTAACAATCCACTCTATTGCGGAATCTGGAATTATAAAATTCTAATTCAATATTCTCCAATAGCCTTGAGTCTTTTAATGTTATAAGATTGGGACTCGCTTGATTCTTTGGACATTTTCTTGGACAGATATAGCTTCATGGCCCCTCCAAAGGTGGGTTGTGCTTTTCTGGAATTATGGGAAAGTAGAGCTCTGAGGCGGGCATGTTTGTTAGCTGAAGAGGAGATCTGTGAATGAAAGAATTCTTGCCTTTTCATAGGTCTGATGTTGGCGAAGAAGAAGTCTCAGAAGTGGTGGAGGTGCTTCGCTCTGGTTGGTTGACAACGGGGCCTAAAGTGCGTGAATTTGAACGGGAATTTGCCGCAATGGTTGGAGCCGAGCACGCTGTTGCAGTTAATTCCTGTACGGCCGCCCTCCATCTTGCCCTTGAAGCGGCTGGTGTGAGTGAAGGAGATGAAGTACTGGTCCCGACAATGACCTTTGCCGCCACGGCTGAGGTGGTGACCTACTTCAAAGCGCGGCCAGTTCTGATCGATTGCCTGCCGGACACGCTGAATCTGAACACGGATCATATCCAACAGGCTATGACAGATAAGACGAAAGCGATCATTCCCGTTCATTTTGCTGGGCATCCGTGCGATCTGCGACCCATTCACGCGATCGCACAAAAGCATAATCTACATGTGATCGAAGACGCCGCACATGCTCTGCCGGCACGGTATCATGGTAAAATGATCGGCGGGATATCAGACGCCACGTGTTTTTCGTTCTACGCGACGAAGAATATCACCACCGGCGAAGGCGGAATGGTTACCACTAATAACGCTGAGTGGGCTGCTCGCATGCGGATGATGAGTTTGCACGGTCTTAGTCGGGATGCGTGGAATCGCTACTCTGCACAAGGTTCGTGGTATTATGAAATACTCTCGCCTGGTTTTAAGTACAATCTGACTGATATTGCTGCGGCGCTTGGTTTGGCTCAATTGAAGAAGTGTGAACGTTTTTGGAAAGGGCGTGAACACTATGCCGCTCTGTATCAGGATGGTTTTCAAGGCCTTCCCGAGATTACGTGCCCTCCAGCCGCTTCTCACGTACAGCACGCATGGCATCTATATGTCATCCAATTGAATGTGGATTGTTTGCGGATCGGTCGCGATGAATTTATCCGTCAACTGCAGCAAGCCGGTGTCGGCTGCAGTGTGCATTTCATTCCCCTCCATTTGCATCCCTATCATCGTGACAGGGGAGGCTATCGACCTGAAGATTTTCCGGTTGCTAGCAGGGTATTCGAACGAATCGTTTCATTGCCGTTGTACTCGAAGATGACGGAGGACGAGGTCAATCGTGTAATTGAGACCGTTCGTGATCTTGTCAAAAGGAATCGACGGTGATGAAACGCGCGTTTGATATCTGCATGGCTGCCCTAGGGCTGGCTCTCATGGCGCCGCTGCTGGCAATCATCTCCGTGTTGATCAAGCTGGACTCGCAGGGGCCGGTGATCTTTCGTCAGATTCGGGTAGGGCAGGGGTTTCGTCCATTCGCGATACGGAAATTCAGAACCATGGTTGTGGATGCTCCTGGTACCGGCTTGCCTCTCACCGTTGGACAAGATTCTCGCATTACGCGAATCGGTCGAATTTTACGGAAATGTAAGCTCGATGAATTGCCTCAACTGTGGAATGTTCTTGTTGGTGATATGAGCTTTGTCGGCCCAAGGCCGGAAGTCCCACGTTATGTTGAGCGCCTGCGATCTGAGTTTTTCGAGGTGCTCACGGTTCGCCCAGGGATTACAGACCTGGCCTCGTTGAGGTACATCGATGAGGCGTCGATCCTCGCTTATTCCTCGAATCCTGAAGAAGAGTATCAGCTCAAAGTTCTTCCAGAAAAAATCCGGCTGGCAAAATTCTATATCCGCCATATGTCTTTGCGGCTCGATCTCGCCATTATCATGCAAACGTTGTTGCATCTTGCTAGGATTTCGGTAGTAATCTTCACACTTCCTGCGCTAAAAGCCGTTGTCGATCCTCCCTCGGCCTCCCCTTGGACGAGCTTGTCGTCATCTATTATGAGATGGCGGAAGCCAATTATTATTGTCCTTGATGTGGTTTTGATCATTCTAGCAGACTACTTTGCATTTGCCCTGAGATATGATGGTAGCATCCCCGAGGGGGAGCTTCACACCTTCCAGCAAACAGTACTCGCGTTGGTTGCCATTAGAGGAGTGGCGTTTGCCTTGTTTGGCCTGAACGAAGGTTTGTGGAGGTATACGAGTATTTGGGATCTTCAGAATATTATAGGGGGGGTCTTAACAAGTACAGTCGTATTTTATGGTTGGGTTCATTGGGTGATGGGGATCTCTAGTTACCCGCGTTCTATATTCGCCATAGATGCTATCCTGCTCATCGGGTTTCTTGCAGGGGTAAGATTGCCCGCCAGGGTCCTTCGTGATAAGCCGATTTTTCAGAAAAAGCGGAAGGTTCTGATCATCGGTGCCGGAGATTCAGGAGAACGAGTCGTGCGGGAGATGAAAACTCGTGCGGTGTTTAACTGTCAGCCAATCGGAATTGTTGATGATAACGTGGGGCTTCTTAATCAACGCATCCATGGAGTCAGAGTACTGGGTACAGTGCAGGACCTTCCTAAACTTGTAGAAGGGCTCAAGCCCGAAGTAGTTGTGGTTGCGGAACCGAATGCGGCTCCTGAGTTCCTTCGAGACCTCGTCATCAAATTGGAGCCGTATAATATTTCGATCAAGACACTGCCCGCGAAAGAGGAGCTTCTCGCAGATCAAAGTGCCGTCAGCCAGATACGTAATGTTTCGATCCCGGACCTTCTGTCACGGGCACCCATTAGTCTGGACAATGAAGCTACGAGACAGATGGTGAGAGGCAAGTGCGTCTTGATTACCGGTGCCGGCGGGTCGATTGGTTCGGAATTGGCTCGTCAAATTACCCTCTTCGAGCCGAAAGTGCTCTTGCTCTATGAACGCCATGAGAACAGTTTGTACAATATCCATAAGGAATTAGATGATAAGAGACTTCCGTTTTCTGTTGTTCCGCTGATTGGCGATGTCACCGATGCTCAGCGACTCTGTACCGTGCTGGAGCAGTATAAACCACAGATCTTGTTCCATGCGGCAGCGCACAAGCATGTGCCTCTTGTGGAGATGAATCCCCTGGAGGCTGTGAAGAACAACTGTATCGGCACACGCGTCACCGCTGAAGCTGCGAGCCTCTACGGGGTCGAACAATTCGTGCATATTTCGACTGATAAAGCAGTCAATCCATCGAGCGTAATGGGAGCTACTAAGCGAGTAGCTGAACTTATTATCCAGGACATTGCGAGGAGCAGTCGGACTCGCTTCCTTCTTGTACGATTTGGGAATGTTCTTGGCAGTAGTGGCAGTGTGTTGTTGCGCTTTCAGGAGCAAATTAGGGCTGGTGGACCTGTAACTGTTACACACCCGGAGATCCGACGATACTTCATGCTTATCCCCGAAGCGGTTCAGCTGGTGCTTCAGGCGGCAACTATTGGCGAACAAGGCCACATTTATATTTTGGACATGGGGGAGCAAATCAAAGTTCTTGATATTGCTCGGAGTCTCATTCGACTGTCTGGGCTCAACCCGGGGAAGGATATTCCAATTCGATTCGTCGGACTACGTCCTGGGGAAAAGCTTTATGAGGAATTAGTCGGTGAAGGAGAGGTTGCGGTGCAATCATCTTTAGA
>JACRQB010000198.1:4495-9499 GCA_016222925.1 Nitrospirota bacterium
CTTGCATCACGCAACAAGTGGGTTATCGCAGGTGCGATAGCCGTTTCTTTGACATTGGCCTGGGGGTACTACCTGCTTGCGACGAAGTATTTTCAGTCACAGACGATGATTGTGGCAGAACAGCACGGGTCGATCGACAACCTTCTTGATAAAGACGGAGACGGAGGAGGAAGTTTCGAACAGCGCCTTTTTCTTATTCAGCGGCAAATCATCAATAGAGATTTTTTGCAGGAAATTGCAAAAGAATTTAGCCTGTTCCCACGTGAACTCACTGAGAGTCAGCAGCGTGAAGCTCTCATCGGATTAATGAACATGACGAGGGTTGAGCGGGTTAAGATGGACCCAGCGGTAGCCCTTTCTCCGCAGAGTTTGGTTGAAGGTTTCATGGTGTCCTTCCTGCATGAGAATCCGACAACCGCCATGCAGGTGACAGCTCGAATCGCCGACAAATTCATTGAGGAGAACAACAGGGAGCGTGAGAAGAAGGTTGAGGGCACGGGCGAGTTTCTTGAAGAAGAACTGCGCTTGATGAAACGCGAGCTAGAGAAGAGAGAAGAGAATATTAGTAGCTTCAAGAAGTCTCACCTGGGCAACCTTCCCCAGCAGGCAGATACCAACCTTCGGGCCTTGGATCGAGTAGAGGCAGAGATCTTTACCACTAACGAGAGTCTTCAACGTCAATCCGACAAACTGGGCACTTTGAATCAAGAAGTTCATCTGTACCGTACGACCGGACAGTCGAGTTTTAGAAGTGGGACTACTCGCTCGATGGAACCCGATCCACTGTTTCGGCATCTGAAGGAACTCCGAGAGAAACTTGTCAAGCTTCGTGCTGAATTTTGGGATGGATATCCCGAGATCATCCTTACGAAGGAAGAAATTCGGCAAACGGAGGAGGAGTTAACCAATGTGTACGGTCCGGATGCGCTCCGGGCAGACAAGACGACGCCGCTGGACCCAGTCCTTCAGGATTTGTTGAAGCAGCAAAGTGAAGCACGAACCGAGATTGCTCTTCTCCGGCAGCGACTTGACCAACTACGCACCACCAAGAGAGATCTTGAAAGGCGTCTCGATAGGTCGCCCGCTGTTGAACAAGAGTTGCTCGTTCTCGAACGTGACTACGGCAATCTGAAGAACAATTACGCGATGTTACTTGACAAGCGATTGCATACGCGGGTCGAAGAAAACATCGGAAAACGGCAGAAAGGTGGAAAGTACCGCATACTAGACCGTGCCAATTTTCCAACAGATCCAGCCATTCCAAACAGGCTAAGGGTTTTGGTACTAGGATTCCTGTTTGGATGTGTTTTTGGAGTAGGGCTGTCGATCCTACGTGAACACCTCACCCCTCAGTTCCGAAGCGCAGAAGATGTAGAATTTCTGCTCTCAGGTCCTCGATTGTTGGCCGCCATTCCTGATTTTTCATTCCTGTGGCGTACGGCCAGTGCTCCAGGGTATTTTCAGGCTCCTGCTCTGCCAAGGCCTTTGTCAGGGATGACCGCGAGATCGCAGTCAGAGATCGTACCGAGCAGACAACCGTTAGCCGAGCGGTCGGGCTTGTATGAGATCGACCGGAGATTTGTTGCGAAGATGTTCCCTCGTTCCATGGCTGCTGAGCAGTATCGTGTGGCTGCGGCGAGATTGCAGTTGATCAATACGACCGGGGCGCCGATGGTTGTCGCTGTGACGAGTGCGATTAAAGGCGAAGGGAAAACGACGACCGTCGTTAATCTCGGCTATACCCTGTCGAGAGATTTTGGTAAGCGTGTACTCGTGCTGGATTGTGACTTTGTCTATCCGGAAATGAAGGCCTTCCTTGAATCACCAGTACGATATGGGCTCATTGATTGTCTAAGAAGTGACATTCCGGTGCAGCAGGCCATGAGTGCTTTCACCGATGTGCCATGCTGGATTATGCCGGCTGGCGAAGCTGTAGCTGACTCCAACGAGCTATTAAGGGCAGGTCAACTCGGTCGTGTGTTGTCACAATTGCGAGAGGAATTTGATTATATCCTCCTGAATGCCCCACCCATTCTACCTGTGGCCACCATGAATGTGTTGGAAAGTCATTGCGATTTTCTCCTTCTTGTCGTAAGAGCCAATCTGACGTCCAAGCAAGCTGTCAAACAGGCGATTGGGGCGCTGCGTGCAGACAGACCCATCCATGTGATTCTCAATGGTGTGGCATCAAATTCTCTTCCGAGCTATATGTTGGATTACGCCGTCAGCGAGAGTCGAGTAGCGGTTTGACATCTGTCCCAACTTAAAGGACGGTCAGACGTAGGTCATGACCAAACACCTGCATCGCTTGATTTTCAGTAGTTCATCTCACCGCATGTTTTCTGTGACCTCGACCTCCTATTGGTAATCAGAGTAGCAGGTTGCTTCAGCTTACCGACCTAAAGTGACGTTGCATGGCCAACTTGATCAGGATCCAATACACAAGTGAGCTGTGCGAGGTGCCTCAGGCATTTTTTAGAGTACCTCCGTCAATTGGCTGCCCAAGGTTTGAGCCTGTAGGTTCCCCATAGATTCAGTGGGCGGTTTCAAGTTCCAAGTGCAATGGGTGCATGAGAGCGGAGTTCCGCATAGACTTCCAGGGGCGTGGCAAAGTTGAGACATTTTCTCGGGCGCGTGTTGAGGCGCTGGGCGATGGCATTCACCTCGCGCTGGGTATAGGCCGACAAGTCCATGCCCTTGAGCAAGTACTGACGGAGCAGGCCATTCGTGTTTTCATTGGTGCCGCGTTGCCACGGGCTGTGGGGATCGGCAAAGAAGACGCGGATCGCGAGGCGCTGGGCCAGCCGTTCATGTTCAGCCATCTCTTTCCCGCGATCATACGTCAGGGTTTTCCGCAGTATCGCGGGGACGTGCCGGAGTTTTTTCGTGAAGCTCTGGCGGGCACTCGTCGCATCCGTCCCCTCCATCTGGGTCAGGATGACCAGGCGCGTCGTCCGCTCCACCAGCGTGCTGACGGCCGACCCATTGCGGGCGCCTTTGAACAAGTCGCCTTCCCAGTGGCCGGGCACCGTGCGGGTGGCCACGTCGGCGGTGTAGTGCTTCCCTGAAATCAAGCCACCTGAGTTGATTGTTGGGCCCGATATTGAACCGGGCTCCGATAGCCCAATGCCTGATGCGGGCGATCGTGGATGTACGATTGCATCCAGTCCCGGATGATTCGCCGCGCCTCCTCAAACGTCTGGACCGTGTGTTGCCAGACGCACACTTCTTTGAGACTGCGAAAGAACCGTTCGATGATCCCGTTCGGCTCCGGCGTGTACGGCGTGATGAACTCCTGCTGCAACCGATAGTCGCGACAGGCTTGCCGAAACTGACGGCTCTGGAAGATCAGGCCGTTGTCGCTGCGGAGGACAGGCGCTCCCGGAGGCCGCAGCGTCCCGAACCGTGCCAGACAGGCGGCTTCCACCGCGCGCGCGGCCTCCTTCGCCCGACTCCGGAGGGCAAACTCGTAGCCGATCACTTCCCGATCATGACAATCGATCACCGCCGCCAGAGGTGCCCAGCCGTCTTGCCCACAGGCGATATGCGTCACATCCATCGCCCACCGTTCGTTGCTTCGGCTTGCCCGACTGGTCCAGCCTTGCACGCGAGGACGTGGGGTGGAGACCCGTTGCTGCACGAACCACCCCTTCTGGTTCAGCACACGGGAGACCGCTTTGCGATTCACCAACAGGCGGTCTCGAAATCGTAGCTGCACCCAGAGTCGGCGATACCCAAACGTCGGATACTGCTGAATCCAATACCGCAATCGCTCCAGCCATGGTGGCTCCGTGCGGCCTCGGCGTCGGGCCGCGCAAGGGGCTCGATGCAAGCCGGCTCGACTCACGCGGAGCACCTGGCAACTCCGGCGCTCGGAGACACCCGAGTAGAGTCTCAAGACCTCCCGTAAAATGTCGTTAGCCAGGACGAGATCGCCAATCTTCTGTTTTAACTTCTTGATCTGCTCGTCCTTCACGGCATCTTCATCCTTCGGTCGCGTGCGGAGCGCGTTCTCGGCCCCTACCAGAAACTTCTCCCGCCAGTCTTCGACCTCGGCCACCGTCAGCCCATCGGTCCGCTCAGGACCATGTCGTAGGGGTGGTCTCAATTTCAAGGAGAGCAGGATAGCGGGGCGCTCGACAATGGAGATCATGTTGGGGATGTGGCCCCGGCGATCCGTCCCGCGCGATCGAGGTCGACGCGCCTTACGCACCTGCCGCAACGCTGCCAGCAGTTCGCTCCGCAGGGTCCCACGGGGCAAGACATACAAGTCTGCATAGATGGTCGCAGTCGACAGCTGCTTTCCCCTATCGTCAGGATACGCGCGTCGGAGCCGGCCGGCAACCTGCGCCGGCGAACACCCCTTAGCCAGATGCGTCCGCACATACTGCCACCGCCAGGGATCCAGGAGTTTCCCGGGGCGTCGCGGGTGCCGAGATCTGGCACCCGCTTGGGTCTGCGCCGTGCAGGCCCGATACGGTTGACTCCGGGTCGTGTTACGGGCATATTCCCGGCGCGGGGTGCTGGGTGCGCGTCCCAACATTCGGGCCATCATCCGCAGCGAATGGCCCCGGGCCAATCCCAGGCTCATGGTCTCACGTTCGTCGGTACTCAGGTGGCGGTAGCATCTTATTGTCATGGCAACACCATAGCCCATCGGGGCTTGCAGTATTGCACTTGGAGTTAGAACTCAAGGAGCGTATTCCGACCCGAGCCAGCCACTGATTCCGAGGTGAATCCGGCCACTTTTCCGAATTCTCTCGGAATTGGTGGCCGACATCCCAGGGAATAACGGGCGGTAATCCGCCGTCCGGTCGTGCCGGAGCCATTCGCGACGCAGGTCCTCCTCACCCTTGGGTATCGTGTCCCTTCCATTTTATGGGGGAGGTGCCGATGACAGCGGAGCGAGTGACCATGCGGAAGATCAAAGACATAATGAGGTAAGCTCGAAAAAGTGGACGTCTTCACCCTATGATCAGAGGGCTGGAGGTGTGAGGATGGAAC
>JACRQB010000199.1 GCA_016222925.1 Nitrospirota bacterium
ACTGTACCGACCGACCCGTTTGATCTGCCAAGAAGACAAACTGCTCCAACTCTTGACCGATCTGACGGCCCATCGATTGGATCTCGTGATCGCCGACACACCAGCCCCATCGAGCATCAAGGAACACACCTACAGCCATCCCTTGGGCGAATCGGGCGTGACGCTGTTTGCCACGTCGAAGTTGGCCACGCGGTATCGTCGGGGGTTTCCGCAATCGTTAAACGACGCACCTCTGCTCCTCCCTACATCCAATGCCGTGCTTCGGCGGCTGCTCGACCAATGGCTAGTCAACCATGGGCTGCGTCCGAATATCGTGGGTGAGTTCGACGACAGTGCGACCTTGAAGGCCTTTGGCCAGGACGGATATGGGATTTTCCCAGGCGTATCAGTGATCGAGAAGGAGATCTGCCGCCAATATCGGGTGCAGGTGGTCGGACGATTGGATAACATCAAGCAGCATTTCTACGCCATCACGGTGGAACGACGGCTGAAGCACCCCGCCGTCCTCGCTCTCGTCCGGACCGCCCGACAAGAACTACTCGGCTAAAAACAGGCTGTCGAAAGGCCCGCCAGCGGCGGTCTTGACTGACTTCAAGACGAGATCCATCATAGGTGAGATCGCCCCACAGCTTGCATGAGTTGTTCTCGCTCCTGACTCCTGAGCTCTTTCCACTCACCGACGCGCAGCCCTTTGACGGTTATGTGCATAATCCTCGTCCGGTGCAACGTGGTCACGCGATAGCCAAGCGCTTGACACATGCGCCTGATTTGCCGGTTCCGTCCCTCGGTCAGGATGATGCGAAACTGATCACGCCCGACACGCGTCATCTGACAGGGCCTCGTGACGCTTCCGAGAATGACGACTCCGCCGGCCATGCGATCCAGGAATGCTTGGTCGAACGGACGATCGACCTGCACGAGGTACTCCCGTTCATGTCCGAATTCGGCGCGGAGAATCTCGTTCACGATGTTCCCATCGTTCGTCAGCAAGATGAGACCAGACGAATCCTTATCCAACCGTCCGATCGGAAAAATCCGTTCCGGGTGCCCGATCTCCGCAATGATGTTGCGTGCGACCTGCGATTCGCTCGTGGTCGTCACACCGACCGGCTTATGATACTTGATATAGAGGTTCGGCTTCCCCCACGGAATGACGCGGCCCTCTCGGGCAATGACGTCGCTTGACTCGACCTGGTCGCCGAGTTTAGCCACCCGGCCGTTGATCGTGATGATTCCTGACTCGACCAAGCGGTCCGCTTCGCGCCGGGAACAGATCCCCTGTTCCGTGAAAAACTTGTTGATGCGAACGGTGTGAGCCACAAGAAATTAGTCTCGTCGCCGGATACTCAAACAGGCTGTCAGCAAGGCCGCAGCGAGCGAAGGCGCGAGTCGTACGTTTTGATGTACGTCGAGCGTCTGAGCGAGGCGAGAACGATGCGGGCGGCCTGTTTCAGTATCCGGCTTAATGTACGCGACGGCCGGCCCGGATACGACCGAGTATGCGATAGATCAACCGTGCGATGGAAAATTGCGGCGCCACGAATCCTTCGATAGGGGCAATCTCGCTGACATCCATGCCGACAATGCCGGGCCCGTTGGCCAACGCGGTGATGAGGTTGAGGGTATCGTACCACCCGAGACCGCCCGGCTCGGGAGTGCCCAAGGCCGGCACGATGGACGCATCCAGCCCATCACAGTCGAAGGTGAGGTACACGGGCGTTCGGCAGGCCGCGACCACATCTGGTATCCAGTTCGATGCGTTACCTTCGTACGGACCGGATGGATCAAGGATCGTCGCCGCAAAAAACGTCTTGATCCGGTCCGTGGCGTCGATACGAGCGACCTCTTCCCGGCTGATCGATCGGATGCCTACCTGCACCAGCGGCAATGCATCATCCACCACCCGCGCCATGACGCTGGCATGGCTGAACGGATTACCTTGATAGGCCTCCCGCAGGTCTCCATGGGCATCGATCTGCACCACGGTCATCTGCGGATATCGCTTCGCATGGGCCCGGATCGCTCCCAAGGCGCCGGTGTGTTCACCCGTCAGCGTGATGAGAAACCGTCCGGTTCCGACATGCGGGGAAACAAATGCTTCAATGGCGTCGACTGCCGCACGGTCAACGCTCCCTTTGAGGTCAAGCGGTGAAGCCGTCGCAATCCCGCCCCATTCTCGAAATGGTTCAGTCCCGAGTTGTTCGTCGTAGAATTCAACCTGGGACGAGGCTTCCAAAATGGCGGAGGGGCCGTGGTCCGATCCGCGGATATAGCTGGAGGTGTACTCGTAGGGAGCAGGCAGAACGTAGACACCCGCGTGGTCCGGATGACACCAGGGTTCGTCGATGCCCAGAAAGTTATGGTCGGGCCCCTCCCAACCGACGGGAAGCGTCATGGGCATGCTTCTCTTGATGAGACCAAGGGCTGAATCGGTATGCATGCATCCAAAACCAACACGCCCCTACTTGCGAGACCGGGTGGGCACATTTTCTGGTGGGATGAAGACCGCCAATGCAATGACCGTCGTCCACTTCCCCTTCTTCCCGACGGCCGACTGGGTGATATTCTGGGTCTTTACGATTTTCCCACCCATCTTGAACACTTGTTCACGCTCTTTCCAAGCCACATTCGGGTCGAACTCGACGCCTAAGGTCGTCGCCAGCATTTGCGCCGCGAGATCTTCCGTATACTCTCCGGTCTCCTCATCCGTCTCACCATGAGCATGGTGCTCGGAGAGATAGCCATACGTGCCGAGGTCGGTGGGCTTCGCAAGACCGACGGAGGCTGAAACCAGCTGATTGCGTTCGTTGGTTTCGGATCGGGCCATAACACAAAACGTAATCTCTCCAGGCTTCAACAGTTGCTCCCCACGCTTTCTGGGAACAACCTTGCAATGGGGCGGGAGAATGGACGACACGCTGACGAGGTTGCAGTAGGCCACACCAGCGCTGCGCAACGCTTCCTCGAAGGAGGTCAGCTTTTCCTTGTGGACCCCCACTCCTCGCGTTAAAAACATATGCTTAGGTACCATCATTTCCCCTTTCGCCTGGTAATCGGCCTCTCTGGTTGTTCGAAGGTTGTTTGGTGACGTCTTCCCAATCGGCCAGCCAGACAAACAAACCGGACCAGATCAACTGCTGTATCAGGCGCTTGTTGTAGCAAGATTGGACTGGCTTCGCAATATCTTCTAGACACTTTTTTCGGGTAAATTAGGGAGGTCTTTTAAATTCACGATGAGCATGCGCGGCTCAGTCATATCTTCGATCGCAGCACGAACCCCTTCGCGTCCCAATCCGGAGTCTTTCACCCCGCCGTAGGGCATATGATCGGCGCGAAACGTGGGAATTTCATTCGCCAAGACCGCACCGACTTCCAGATGCCGAAAGGCGTAAAAAATCTTGTTGATGTCCTGCGTAAAAAGACCGGCCTGCAATCCATAGGCCGATTGATTGAGCAGCGCCACGGCCTCGCTGAGCTGACGATACGGCGTCACGGTCACGACCGGGCCAAACACCTCCTGACACGAAACTTTCATATCGGGCTTCACATTCGACAACACCGTCGCTTCGACGAGCGAGCCCCTCCGCTTTCCTCCCAGCAACACACGCGCCCCCTCCGCAACCGCTTCCCCGATCCAGCCCTCCACGCGCTGAGCAGCCGCATGATCGATGAGGGGGCCGATGCTCGTCGTTTCGTCGGCAGGATCTCCCACCTTCAATCGAGCGACATACATGAGCAACTTGGTCGTAAACACATCGGCGACCGAATGATGCACGAACACCCGCTGCACCGAAATGCACGTCTGGCCGGCATACCCGAATCCGCCCACCGCGCAACGCTGGGCCGCCAGTTCAAGATCGGCATCGGGCTCGATGATCACACCGGCGTTACCACCAAGTTCGAGCGTGACTTTTTTCTTCCCACATTTGGCCTTCAGCATCCATCCCACCGAGGCACTTCCGGTGAAGCTCAGCAACGTGAATCGCGGATCGACCACCATCCGCTCGGCAAGGGCATTGTCGCAGGGCACCACATTGAGCCCGCCCGGAGGAAGTCCCGCTTCAAGCGCGATCTCTCCGAGGAGCAACGCCGTCAACGGGGTTTGAGGCGCCGGCTTGACCAGAATCGGATTGCCCGCGGCGAGCGCCGGCGCCACTTTGTGCGCCACAAGGTTCAACGGAAAATTGAAGGGGGTAATGCCGAGAATCGGACCGATCGGAAATCGGCGGAGCATGCCAAGGTGCGTATCGAAACCAGGCGTCCAATCCAGCGGGACGACCTCCCCGGGAATGCGACGTGCCTCTTCGGCGGCGACCGTGAAGGTTTGGATTGCCCGGCTGACTTCCCGCTTCGCGTCGGTGATCGGCTTACCGGCCTCCGCCGTGATGGTCTGCGCGACCTCATCTCGCCGTCGATAGAGTAGAGCTGCGATCTGCTGGAGAATGTTGTATCTGGCATGCGCCGGAAGCTGGCCCATGGTGGTCGCCGCACTGCACGTAGATGCGATGGCCTCATCGACATCCGATTCAGTTGCTTGGGTAACCTGGGCAACGAGCTTTCCAGTGAACGGATCAACGACCGGGGCCAAGCGCTCGCCTGACTTCCATCGGCCATGCACGAGGAACGGACGGGATTCTTGCACTGGAGGACTCGCTGGAGTCTGTGACGAGGTTGGTGTTAGTCCGCTGCTTCAACCGGCGCAGCGGCTTCAGCGGCAGGTTGAGCAACTGTGGCTGTTTCTTGTGCGGCAACGGCCTTGCCGATCAGTTCTTCCGTGCCCCAATCGCGGATCGCCTCCAAGGTAAAGCCCTCGTAGGTCGATACTCCGTGACACGACGGACAGTCCGGCATCGGAACTTTTCTATAGAAGACTTCGGTCAGGCACGACATACAGACCCAGAAGTCGTCAGCGCGATGGGAAACGGGCCAGAACGATTGCATCGAATCCATAGAGGCACCCTACCTTTATTGTCGAAGAGGACTATCGTACCTGCGTGCCGATGTCAACAGCACGCGCAAAGATTCACGCGGCTCCGGCGCAGTTCAGCTATTTTTTCTCACCCGCCAGAAGCCGATCGATTTCCTCTGCGAACATCTCGAATGGAAAGGCTCCAGGGATCGCGACCGCCGGCTCTTTGTCCGTCGGTTCACTGGCCGTTCGCACAAGGACAAACCCAGGAGTTCCGTGAAACCCCCATTGGTTGGCTTCCTGACGGTCTTCAAAAATCGCCTTCGTATACCGCCCCTCGTTTACGCACCGTTCAAACGCAGGCTGATCCAAACTAAGCGCCACAGCATGGCGGAGATAGACTTGCTTGCCCAATTGGCCCCCTTCGGCAAACAATCGATCATGCATCGACCAATACTGCCCTTGTGCGCCGGCACATCGGGCGGCCATCGCGGCATCTACCCCGGAACCTTGATCCCCGCGTGGAAAATCGCGGTAGATAAATCGAACTTTCCCCGTGTCGACATAACGAGCTTGAATCCGTGGCCACGTCTGTTTGAAAAATTTCACACAATACCACTCGATTCATGGGCGACGCACCGCGCCGGCCTTCTTTCGCTCAAGAATCCCCATCATCAACAAAGGCCAGACAACCGTGGCATCACTTAAGACTTCAGCGAATCGCCCACCGTCTTTGGGAGTCACAAACTTTCCCCAGGACAGTCCCTCTTGATACGTACAGCCACTGAGCCCTCCCCAGTAATCCGGTTCAGGACAAATTCGCACCCCGTAATGAAATCGAGGCGGCTTCACGTTCAGGCCCAACCGGAGATTACCGATTTCAATATATGGACCGACCTGTTGCGCCCAGTTCCGAGGAACCCCTCCGCCGATCGTGAAAATTCCAAGTCGTTTAGCGGAAAGGACATGGTCAGCGTAGCTGTTGAGATCGAGATACGGATTGAATGAGGGACACGATTGATGGATCGCTCGTAAAATGTCCAGATCTCTCCCGGGCCCGACCTGAGCTCGAGCTCGATCGACCTCCCGAGCCATCGCCCAGGTTCCCATGTCCAGTCCCACTTCCGAGTCAGTGAACGCCGGGATATAGACCGGCACCTTTTTCATGTAGGCGCTTTTCAGAATTCCGTCGCTATCTAACTCCTCCGCCAGCGTCTTCCCAATCTCCCTCGTGAGGACAGCCGACGACAGCGGCTGATCCTGATCGAGACGCTTCAATGTTTGCGCGACGACGTGCTCGACATAATTCAAATTCGATTCCATCTCAAGCGTGTCGTAGACGCGATTGTACCCTTTCCGAAAGAGCTCTTCGTCACTCATCACAGGATCGTGGCGATAATGCGTCTTGCCGACCGACTCACTGAGGCCATGCGCCATTAAGGCCCCGGTCGAAATGATGCATTGCACCATGCCTTCATCGATCATCTTCGTGATGATCTTCCCCATCTTGGCAATTGTCATCGCACCGGACAAGGTCATCACAACATGGCAGTCAGGGTCCTCGATCATCTCCCACAGCACATCGAACGCGTGGCCGAGATGCCGTCCTCCGAACGCGGTCTTGCCCATTGCTTCGAGCAGATCGGTTGGTTCCGTCAGTTCTCACAAGCTTGCAGGACATGACATGTTCAGTCTCTCTGAATTCGGAACGTGAAATGAATTGTCCCACTGCATCAGCAAGTAGTGGATCGGCAACGGGCGCGAAGGACGGTATCCTAACCGAGCTGCTGGAGGCCTTTATCCGGTGGCCGTCAAGCTCGATAAAACAATAAAGAGGTTTCGGCACGCACGAGCGAGATTCGGAGAAGAACACAACTACTCGACGTGCTTATCCGTCCGCCGCAATTAAAGAAGTGGCAGGCATGGGCAAGCATCGTTTCGATAAGAAGCGTGTGGGTTGAAAGCTCTATCCGGTCGCCACAGTTGTGATACTGCTTTCAAAATGGACCGGCTCTCACGAAGTGCGGTATCAAAAAAAGAAAGCACTGGAGGCGCTTATCCGCCCGCTTAATGAAGAGAGCCTTCACCTGAATAACGGGCGGTCCACACAACGTGCGGCTTGGTGGTCCCAACGGGATTCGAACCCGTGTTTAAGCCTTGAGAGGACCGACCAAACTGAAGAAAATCAACAAGATGATACTCCCAAGATTTCCGATGAGTAGCCTAGTTTTACAATGGGTTACAAGACCTGTGTCCTATGTAGGACAGTGCTTAGGTCACTACTGTTGCCAACGAGCCGAAGGGTTTCAGCATCCCGACTGATATCACCACGCAGCCCGTCACAGGAGAAACGGCAGTGTGTGGAAGGCATCGTGTTCCACTTGACCGGAGCCTTGAGACGGATAACCCCTTTGCTTATGCCCAACCTCTTCGATCTGTATTCTGGTCAGCTGGACGTGGTGTGGTACTCGTAGAATTCCACCTCAAGCTTGCGGAGGCAAATTCGCATGGGATACACTGAGGGCATGCCTACAGTGGTTCACCCTCATATCACAAGCGATCCAAACATTTGTGGTGGGAGCCCGTGTATTGAAGGAACGCGCATTACCGTGCGAACCATTGCGATCTACGCGTTGCATCACGGGCAGACTCCGGAAGAGCTACTCACGCACTATCCTCACCTCAGTCTCGCATCGATTTATGATGCACTGTCCTATTACTACGACAATCGTGCCGTACTCGATAAGGACATTGCCGAGCATCTGTCAGCCCCGGAAATAGATTCCCGGTTATAATCCCACACCCCCGTCTTTCCTCATGAACCTTGTGGCATGAAAGTCTATCTGGACGAACACATCCACCTGACCATGGCATCGTTGCTTCGCGCACGCGGCGTTGACTGCGTCACGACACGGGACGCTGGGAATTTGGGGTGTTCTGATGAAGCACAATTGACCTTTGCCACAAGCCACGGACGAGCGATTCTCACGTTCAACCACAAAGACTTCCTCCAGCTCGCCAAGCAATGGCACGAAACCGGACGCATCCACGCTGGCATTATTCTCTCCAAAGAACTCGCCATTCCTGAACTCATCCGTCGGCTTCACCGATTCATCACCCTGTATGCAACGACGGATCTCACAAACTGCGTCATCTGGCTCCCCAGCATCCCACATCGCTTCTGATACGCAAACTCGTCTTCATGCGGGTGAGCCGAGAGTCATCTCACACCGCATTCCAGAAAGAGGACCCCGAACGTATGTCTTACCCTTGAGATATGCTCATACCGCTAATACGCCCCTCAGATGACAGCCTGCCCTGCGCGCTTATCCACTTCGCTTTTTCTTGACGATCCAACAAAGACTCCCGACCCCTTTATTTCTTCTCGGGCGTACACTTGCGGGAGTTCATTCCAGTTTGTCGTATAGGCCGGCGAGCGTCGCTGAAACTGTGCCTTCCACTCCCTGGTGATTCCGTTTGAGGCATACTGGAGAGTCCCAGCGCCCCACCGCTCGTTTATTAAGTCGAGCGCGGTCATAAGCTGCTTTGCCCGTGCGCGGTCCTGGTGGTCAAACAGATCGTCCTGTATCTCGCTGGCCGAAACCAATCCGCCGAGCATGACACCTGCCTTCTTGTAGTGGTACCCATCCCGGAAGATCTTTCGTATTCCCCCCAATCCATATCGAATCAGCTCCTGGGTTGAATCTGTGCCTATGGGAAGCTGAATTGTGATGGTATTGCTGTACTGCGGGGTGTCCTTGAACTGGTTGGTGGTAAGGAACACTATCAGCACTGTTGCGGCAAGGTGTTCGTGCCGCAGCTTTTCAGCGACTCGAGACGCATAGGTCGAGACCGCCTCTTCCATCTCGGCCAGCGTCACAATCGGCTTTCCGAAGGACCGTGAGCACGTCAGGCCTTGCTTTGGGGGCGGACACTGTTCCAAGTCCAAACAAGAAACCCCGCGCAGTTCCATGACGATTCGTTGTCCCACGATGCCCAAGTGTTTCCGGATCCATTGGTTGTCAGCCTGGCTGAGATGAAGGCCAGTCATGATGCCGTGACTGGTCAGGAGGCTGGCATGTTGAGGACCGATGCCCCACACATCTTCTACGGGAATTCGACCGAGGATTACAGGGCGATCGGCGCAGGTTGAGAAATCAAACACTCCACCAGTATCTGGTGTCTGCTTGGCGATTCGGTTAGCAAGCTTCGCGAGAGTCTTGGTTTCGGCAATGCCGACTGAGACCGGAATTCCGGTCCATTGCTTCACGATTGTGCGTATCGTCTGCCCATACTCCGTGAGGTTCCGAGAGCCGAATCCGGACAGTCTCAAAAAGGCTTCATCGATCGAGTAGATTTCCAGATCAGGGCAAAACTGGTTCAGCGTCTCCATCACCCGCTGGCTCATATCCCCATAGAGGGTGTAGTTCGAGGAGAAGACCTGCACCTGATGAGCACGCAGCAGCCGGCGGATCTGAAATGCTGGTACACCCATCCTGATTCCAATGGCCTTGGCTTCATTGGAACGAGCCACAACACAGCCGTCATTGTTGGAGAGGACCACGACAGGCTTCCCGTTCAAATTCGGAGTAAAGACTCGCTCACAGGAAGCGTAGAAGTTATTGCAATCGACGAGGGCAAAGACGGGAGGCATGGAATTGCCTCACAGAGCGTGAATGACGTTGGTGACAACGCCCCAGATCTCAAAGGACTGGTGGGGGTGAATGTCGATCGGCTGATAGTTCTTATTTTCAGGAAGTAGACGGATCGTCTGAGCTCGTTGGTAAAGCCGTTTAACCGTGAGTTCTCCGTCCACGGCCGCAACGATCACATTGCCGTCTGTCGCCTCAAGGGACCGATCCACGATCAGGATATCCCCTGAATGAATGCCAGCTTCTACCATGGAGTCCCCGTCACGCGGACAAAGAACGTTGCGGCAGGGTGTTTTTTGATGAGATGCCGGTTCAGATCGAGTTTTCCCTCGATGTAGTCGTCGGCTGGTGAAGGGAAACCAGCGGGAAGCCGTCCGATGAAGACCGGTAGCTTATAGTGGGTCGAAAGATCGGGGGCGTAAATCGCGTCGACGTGCATAAGCCGGTAGCCTAGCACTTACACGGAGACAGCCTCAAGGACCTGCGGGGCATCGTTGCGGGGATTATTGACAAGAGTGCTGATCGGGTAGGCCATCAGTTCCTCGCTCGGATAGGACCGGAGTAACGCCTTGAGTGGATCAACATGCTGGTACGAGGGATCGAGCCAGACGTCATATGCGGAGGGAGGCAGAATCACGGGCATCCTGGTATGGATCGGCTTCGTCAACTCATTCGGTTCGGTGGTGATGATCGTGCACGTGTCTGCTGGTTCTCCTTCGGCGGGCTGCCAGTGCTCCCACAGGCCGGCGAATGCAAAAGGGGCCTTCGACTTCATGCCGATCCACATAGGTTGTTTTCGTTTCCCTTGGACCTGCCATTCGTAAAACCCAGTGGCTACGACGAGGCATCGGCGTTTCTTGAATGCTGAGCGAAAGGCGGGCTTCTCGGCTACGGTTTCCGCTTTGGCGTTGATGCATTGGGTGCCAATCCTGGCATCCCTAGCCCATGAAGGAAGCAGGCCCCACCGTAGGAAGACCAGCTGACGAACGGAGGTTTCTGGGTCAGCCCAGATCGCTACGACGGATTGCGATGGAGCGATGTTGTAGCGCGGTGTAAAAAGTGGCGGACCGCTCACGGCGAACTGTTCAGCGATTACCGCAGGAGTGGCAGTTTGGGAATAGCGGCCGCACATAAGGATCGTCGTTCGAAGTTTCTCAATAGTGTGAACAAAGCAGGATTCTTACTGAACCTGGTGAGGCTCCCGTCACTACTGCACTTTTTGCAGCTGCTCATCGAGCGGATCAAAGAACTCCCAATAGAGCAGTGGCCGATCATCAATTGTGACAGGGAGTAGGTGCGTTTTTGTTGGCTCAGAAGAAATATTCATCTGCCAGCTTGGGATAACTCTCGTCCGCTGGCCTTCCGCTGTGACCATGACCGTGATTTGATAGCCGACGGTCGCTCCGATCCCCGGCGTGGTCCCACCAATCCGACTTATCACACGGCCATTCTGTGGATCGGCTTCTTGCAGGCCCATCGGGTATTGCGTCACCCGTGCTTTCACTGCCTCGAAAACGCGTTCGTGTGGAATATTATAGAGCCGGGATGCGTAGTGTGCTCGTTCTTGTGGCGTGAGGCGTGTACAGCCAAGAGTGAAGGCGATGACGAGGAAGGCAAGCATACTGCGGGTGCTGAGCCGGGCCCAGATGATCGGGATTTTCATCGTGTACCTCGTAATCCTTCGTGTTGGGACTTGATGATAGATCACACTCAAAGCACTCGGCATGTGCCGACCTGATGCTTGCAGCCTTAAAGCTGAGGGTCACTACTTCCCCTTCTCGCGGTACTTGTTGTCGTCACAAGGGGAAAGGCTTTCTCTCCTACTTTTTGATGACGCCTGTAATCAGGTTTTCGGCGGTATTGATTGCCCGCCCCACGATTGTACCGACGGCGCGTCCGAGCTTCCCTGCCTTACGAACGGAGGCACTCTGTTTCGTCTTCTTCACTTTTGCCTTAAGGCCTTGGCTGGTTTTGGAGGCAGCGCTTGCAGCCGATTTGGTCAATTTGCGAGCAGTGGCGCTGGCCTTGCCCTTTAGCGCCTTACTTTTTTGAGCCAGTTTCTTTCCAACCGTGCTGCCCTTTTTTACAGCTGTCTTTTTCATATGATCTCCTTTGAGATTGCCATCAGCTTGAAAGCTGATAGTTTATTGGTTTTCAGCTTTATAGCTGCGGGTCTGCTATTTGGCCTTGTCCCGGTACTTCTTCAGCACATCCTTTAGCGCCTCCTCAATCACCTCATTGAACCGCCGGCGTTGGCGGAGGGCTAGCACTCGAACCTCCGTGACGAGTTCTTGATCAACCCGTGCCCCGATCTGTTGTCTTATAGGGTCTGGCGACTTGCCCGGCATGGCCGGAACCATAATGAATGCGGCAAAGTGTGTCAAGTAACACCGGTTGACATCATGTTAGGTAACATAGTAACAATGTTACCTAACAAGGAGGTGATACTGGTGAAAATGAAACGGTTGAACATTCAGTTACCCGCAAAGTTGAAGGCCCAATTGGATGCCTTGCGAAAGGAGGGAACATCAGCCAGTGGGTTTATCCGCAATCTACTTGAGAGGGAATTCAAACATCGGAGGGAACTGCGATCGTGAGCGTGGCGTGTCTCTCGCGCAACGCCTTGCCGTGAACCTTTGCCTAGGAGGACGTGTGAAACCCAAGACGACGATCGCAACTAAGAAAACAGAGCCACGGCTGTCGATGCAGGCCAAGGTTCTCTATCGCAATCGAGATGGACAGATCAGTGAAGTCACTGACCAGAACATATTCGGCCTGAAAAAGTTTGCAGAGGATGGCGCCCTTGCCCTTTATATTCTCAACAACTGCATGAAGCGGTTGGACCTGCTTTCCATGGCTGCGGAAACCCGGTCACACATCGATGCGGGCCTGGTGCGACTCGCTGTTGACGATCTTAGGAGCGAGTTAGAGGATGGGAGCCACTTGGCCGGCTATGTGGGCCTCACGCATGAATTGTTCAGCAACTCCGAAGCGCTCGCTCCACGACAGCGCTCTAGTCTGAAAACTACTGGTCGTGCCCTGAGTCGCACGGCCGCTCACTAAGGGTGTGAGGAGAGGTCTCGATGCTGGACAACGCTGAGACAAATAAATCACCGCGGCCTGATGTGCCGAGGTATTTCCGAGTAGCCTGTCACTTTTGGTCTGATGAGAAGGTGGTCACCTGGCCAGATTCGCAGAAGCTTCTTGCGTTGTACCTCCTGACGACGAAACACCGAACGCTGGAGGGCTACTTTGTGCTGCCACCGCAATATATCGCGGCAGATATTGGCTGGCCGCTCAGGCGGGTCAAGGACATGCTTGTGAAGCTGGAGGGGGAAGGGTTCGTTCGATTCGATGAGAGGACGAACCTGCTCCTCATACGAAACGCGCTCCGGTATCAGCAGCCGGACAGTAAGAACGTGCAGAAGGCGGTGATTGCGAGGGTCCGCAACCTTCCAGAGAGCCAGGAGCTCCTGAACGAGTTCCTCGCGCTGGCAAGAGCCCACTGTCTCCGAAGCGGGCTCTCGCAGTTTGCACAAGGGTTCCCAGCCTTGTTGGAACGGGAGTTCAGACCGGTGTCGAACGAACGTCAGGAGGTGGCTCGAATGGTGGTATGAACACTCGTTTGACGAGCGTTCATACCAGCGTAAGAACTCTTAAATCTTCTATCTTTAATCTGGAATCATAAATCGGGAATCACTAATCAGGAATCGGGAATCTGGGCTGTGGAGATTTGTGAATAGAGTGCATGGACCACGTGCCAACAGAATTTCAGCCAAAACGGCCGGACGAGAAAGGTGATGAGAGGTTCATCCTGAATGTCTTCGACATTTCCAATCTCGCTGACCAAAACGCTACACGCAAACAGGAGGGAGAACTATGAAAGCCGCACTGATCGACACTGAGCAACCAGTGGCCCCACGCAAGAAGCGGGAACGGATTCAGATCATGGAAATGCCGCCAAGGGAGGAATGGTTTCAAAAGGGTCGAGACTCATTCGGGCGTGAGGTGTGGTTCGTGCGAGTTGAAATGACCGGGCTGAGGACTCGGCGCTATGGTCCGTTTCCCACCAAGCACAAGGGGTTGCTGTTCCTCGACCATATGCTGAATGAAGTCGCTGATGCGTTTAGCAATGCTGAGTTCGATCTTGGCCGGTATCAGGTACCGAAACGCTGCTTTGGGCTCCGGGCGGGGCATTATCCCGTCGTAGAAGACGAGCTGTGCTCACGGTGAGAGCGAAAGTCGAGTGTCTGACTGATCGTTCGCAGCAACCAGATTCTCGCCATAGACAGAAGGGAAACCCATCATGGCCGACCAAGCGAAAGTTCGGACCATCATCGATGAAGATGACGTGAAAAGTTTCGAGCAAGCGTTGAGCGCATTGGAATTGAACCTTGCGACCGTGCAGAAGGTCATTGAACGGAATGCACACGAATCGCTAGCAGAGGACAGTCACAACGGCGTCCATCTTAGTCTTTATGTGATGCATACCAAAGCCGTTATCATGCTCTGCCGGCAGTTGCTTGAATCCAACGAAGGAGTAAAATCGTGAAATCCGACCATGAAGGAGACGTGGAAGAAAGGCCCGCTCCTGCTGACTTAGTGGATGTTGTCGGGGGAATGCCCCGTCGCCAAATGGCGGCCATATTGCCCAGAGTCATCAGGGAAATCGTGGCGGGTCGAATCTCGTCGACTGAGGCGAGTGAAATTGCAAAAGCGATGAAACACTGAAACATCCGGAATGGCTAAGCGCCGGCTGATCCCCGGCGTGATGGAGTCGTCCTCGCGGCTCCGGCCCTTCCTTTCCCCCGCGAGGCCCCATGAGGAGGGGACAGTATGGAATTGTCGCCAGGGCGAGAGATAGAGTTGCAAGGAAACGATCTTGAGGATCTTGCTTCCCATGCGAATTTTAGGAAGGACATCCGTCGATCTAAGCGTTGGCCGGCTAAGTATTTGCTGTACCTGGCTCGAAAGTACTGGATAACCGACCTGGCTTGGCTCCGGTTCGTCATAAAGACGTGGGATGGACGGACGCCCCTTCCCACTCCGGCTCACCCTGATATTGATAGGAAAGGCATTTCCAGATACGACCTATGGACAAAAGGAAACAGGGTTCTCTCCGTTGATACTTTCAGCTATGAGGCGAGTCCGAGAATGCTGTGGAGACGTTCACTAACTGTTGATCACTTAGGATCGAAATGGCTTGTGCTGAGAGTGCGCCTGTTCCCCGGATTGCATGCGTCTTCACTAAAAAGCCTCGTGAAGGAAAGTCTGGAATTTTCCTGGCACCACCCAGCCAAGAATAAAAAATCTACCAAGGCCATTGTTGCCAGACAGCACCTCAACTCTTTGTCAGATTCTGAAAGGGCTCAATCGGACTACAGGATTGCACAAAAGCTGAAGACTGATCTGAAGTGCAGCATGGAATCAGCTAAGGAGTATGTACGTGCATGGAGAAGTTCTGAGCGCTCCAGCCGGTAATCTCGCCAACTAGGCTCCATAGGGTATTTCTCCAACTCAATAATCACCCCGGTGACCAAGATGTGCGCAGGTGATAAACACCTGAGCAACATGCGCACGCAGCACAGACGGAAAAATACAAAATACGTTTCGGCTCTTTTCCTGGCCTCTCAACTTGATACTTCGCGGAGCTCAATCTATCGGATGGCTGACGCTGGAATTATTCCAAGCATCCGGGTCGGTTCTAAGCTCGGTAGCCGCCGGTTCGATTTAGAGGCAGTACGAGAGGCGCTAGAAAACCAGCCGAGGACTTGCTGATGGTTGAGAATCAGCAAGATGACGTCTTCGATTACCCAATGGGAGACATCTTCGTCTCCGAGACGCGCGATCTTCCTTACCGGACAGGCTTTCGGTCTCGACGGCATCCTCGGCGCCCGTCGCTTGCCTATATCAACTCCTTATGTGATCGGGAATTCACGGCCTACTATCGCAATGGCTGTCGACTGCCGGATTCAGGTTTGGCTGTGCAGGGCGAACTCGATGAACTCCGAGCCCAAATGAAAGAGCTTCAAGTAGAAATGCAAGCCCTTCGTCAGGCGCTGACCAAAACCGCACCGAACAGCTCATCCCAACGTGGAGGCCTCAATGTCGCACCCCGCACCTGAGGTTGCGGATCTGGGTAACGGCTACTCGCTGCTGTGGCCTGAACAGCGGGTGCGGTTTCTCGTTGAATATATCACCCGCCAGTCTGCCGGTATCTATGCAGAGTTCACAGTGATCAATGGGGATAAGGTGCTCTGTGAAGGCCAACGGGTAAACCTCAATGGAGACAAGAGCCGCCTCGCCAAGAAAGTGCAGGAGGTCGACGGGCATTCAAAACTCGGTGACTGGACCCTCTTGATTGAAGCTACGGCGGTCCTCGTGCTGCGCCGGTATCGGGAAGGCGAGCCGCCCCACCGACTCAATGCCGACACGCCGGTTGAAGATCTCAGTTATCAGGTGAATCCGCTCGTGCATCCGCGCAAGGTCTCCATCTTGTATGGCGATGGCGGCCTTGGGAAGAGTTCGCTCGCCCTCTTTATCGGCATGCTGGTTGCGACTGGTGCATCAGTGGCCGGTCTGAGTGCCGTGCGTGGTCGAGTGCTCTTTCTTGATTACGAAGACACTCTCGACGTGCATGCCCGACGACGCAGAGCTATTGCCGAATGCCATCCAACCCTGAAGGTGGCGGAGATCATCTATCAAACGCATCATGAGCCCATCTGGAACATCTTGCCGACCCTGATGCGACTCGTTCAGCTCGAGCGCATTGAGTTCATCATCTTGGATAGCTTGGCTGCTGCCACGTGTGGTGATGCGAGCGCCGAGGCCGCGACGAAAGCCTTTCGAGCCCTCCGGATGCTGAATCGTGGTGCCCTGGTGCTGGCCCACATTCCGAAGACGAACGAGCAGCAGCAAGAGGCCGGTATCTATGGCAGCGTCTTCTACAAAAACTTCGCACGGTCTACCTGGGAGCTGAAGAAGGAACAAGAAGTCGGCGCCGATGAGTCCGTGCTCGGGCTCTTCAATCGCAAGTCGAACCTGAGCAGGCTGCATGCGCCCATCGGATTGCGAGTGCGCCAGAATTCGACGAACACAGCCATGTCCTATGAAGCCTGTGATCTCAGCCGGACCGTTGAGCTCGCGAAGGGGCTTCCGGTCGCCAGCCGTATTCGGGACTTCCTAGAGAATGATGGCAATCTCCATGCCGCCAAGGATATTGCCGAAGCGCTCGAGATTCCGGTGGGCACGATCAAAACGACGCTGTCTCGGCATAACAGAATCAAATGGAACAGCGTGGGGGAAGGACGGGAGGCCAAATGGTGTGTCCTGAATCGTTAACACGACCGTTAACACTGTTAACAGATGAGCTAAGTCTTTGTTCTACCTTGGGACAGCTGTTGACGATGCTCGTGAACACGCCCCAAGCCATGGCATCGTTAACACTGACCGTTAACAGCGGTTTTGCGTTAACAACCGTCAACACCGTGAACAAGTGGCGTAACTCCTGGTTTTTCAACAGAACTCTTGTTGACGGAGACCGTTGACGATGGATCGTTAATTAACAACGCCCCCCTTTAGGGGGCGTGTTGTTAACGATGAGAGAGCAAAGAGGAGAGAGCGGGAGGCTTTATGTTGCAGAGCATCATTCGACCGGTGAGCGAGATCGATGAACCGGATTTACTGAGCGTCGAGCACGCAGCGACGGCTCGCTGGCTCTGCGATCTGGATCTGCGCCAACGGTTTCTAACTCTTCCGGATTACCTCCAGCGAGTGCAGTTGATGCGACTGGGGATGGTGCCGCTGGATGCGACGCTTTTCCTGTAACCAAACGAACGAGGTGTGACCATGCTTGAATTTAATCATCCCTGGGCTATCAAACCCACGATGCTTCAACCCTTGGCTGATGCTTATGCATCCTCGATGCGTGAAGCCCACTTCCTGGCTGTGCGCTCGACTAAGCCGGCAATTCCTTCTGGTGTCGTGTATGAACTGCGCGACGGGATCGCGGTGATTCGCCTATACGGCGTGTTGATGAGACGCGAGCCGTCCTGGTCGGGGCTGTTCGATGTGACTTCGACAGCGCTCACGAGCGAAATGCTCCGACTTGCACTCAGTGATTCGTCAGTCCGGGCAATTGTGTTGGCAGTTCATAGTCCTGGGGGTGCTGTCGACGGCACCCAGGAACTAGCGCGTCAGGTCTACGCTGCCCGTAGAGGTAAGCCGATTGTTGCCTATGCGGAAGGCTTGATGGCGAGTGCCGCGTACTGGATCGGTGCGGCTGCTGATCAGGTGTATATCAGCAGCGATACGACGGAGCTCGGTTCGATTGGTGTAGTCGCGACGCATGTCGACATCTCGAGAGCCGAGGACGCGCGCGGCATCAAGACGACGGAGATCGTGGCCGGACAGTACAAGCGTGTCGCCTCTATGCATCAGCCACTCTCCACGCTCGGTCGGACGACCCTTCAAGAGCAGGTCAATCAGGTCTATTCGGTCTTCGTCGAGGACGTTGCCACCTTTCGCCGAACGACACCCGAGACCGTCATTCGTTCCATGGCAGACGGGCGAATCTTCCTCGGTCGATCTGCCATCGCTGCTGGGCTTGCTGACGGTAAGACGACGCTGGATGCCCTGACGAGTCACTTGCGCACGAGTACGGCTTCGATGGGTCCGCGCGCACAGAAACTGCTGCTTCAATTTAAGAATGATGTATCACTTCAGCGGCAGTATGGGTCGATCAATCGATACGCTGAGGAGTGTGATCCGTCTGTGCTTCATGGCTATGACCAACAAGTTCCCAATCACTAACCACCAACCCACACCAAGGAGAAATCATGCAGACGTTGTTAGACCGAGTGAAATCTAAAGTGAAGGGGCCCAGCACTGCGAGTCCGGAACGAGATGCGCGGTTAGAGGCTGCGGCGGAGCTGCGAGAGGTTGTCAGTGCGCTTGAGGTAGAGGTGGATCGAGTTGGTGCGATTAACTGTCGAGTGTCGGAATTGTCCGCCACCCTCGCTCGTCTAGAAAAGGAGCATGAAGAAGCGCAACAACACAAGATCTCTGTGCTGGTCTCGTACGCATCTGGAGATGCGACGGAGGCAACCGTCACAGCTGCGAAGGCCCGCATCCGCGATGTAGCTGCTCAGCTAAGTGATACCCGAGAGATGTACGAAGCGGTGAGCGGGGAATTGCATCGATGTGAATCGGATTGGCCGCCGCCTAAAATCAAGATTTTGAGGGACCGTAAGGAACGGGCGGCACGTGGCTTCTGGATGGCTGTCTTTGCCGATATTGCGGCTACGGAAGCCCCTGCCGAGGTGCAAGTATGGATTCGACGGTGTTGGGCTACCTATTGCATCGCCGGAGGCGGCGGGCTCCAAGGCATGTTCACTCAACTCTTTCCTGAGGAGTTCAGTCTTCAGGAGATGGAGGAACTCCGCCGAGCAATGGAACCGGAATTTCTTTCGGAGTAAGCGCATGATTGCCCATGTCCTCTGTCCTGGCCCCTCAGTGGATTTGTGTCAGCGAGGCGCCAGGTGGCGCCGTGGATTGGCGGCGTGGCTGGCAAGCCAGTCAGCGGTTCCTTCCGCGTTGCACTTGCCAGCTTTAAAATTAGCGGGTCCTTCCAGAGACGTTTCCTATGTGGGGATGCAAGAGCGCGATTGTTCACTAGTGCCAGGCCCTAAATCGAGGTTGCCGGTTGCCGGTTGTCAACATCAACACGCATGACACTCTATCGCAGCTTCTCAAAAATGCAGATCGCTAGAATTTTTGCGGTAAGCCGATCGACTGTCTATGACTGGGAGATTCGTGGGTGTCCAGTGCGTCAGCCTGATCGGCCTGGCCGTCCAGCGAAGCTCGACTTTGAGGCAGTACTCGATTGGTACTTGACTCACGAGGACACAAAAGGGGTTTCAGAGGAAGGATTGGCTATGCTTGAAAAGGCCATCCGAGGAAGAAAGGACAAACACTATGGCTGAAAATCGCGAACTGGCACTGGTGCTTCGACTTGTCGCTGACGATTTCAAAAAGGAGCTGCAGAGCTCGAAGGGGGCGCTCTCCGGGTTCAACGATTTCATCAAGGACTGGCGGACGCAATTGACCGCCGCCGGAACGGCGCTGTTTGCCGTAGCGAAGAGCACGGCCAACTATGCCGATGGGCTGGTCGATATGGGGCATCGATTGGGCACGACGGTGCAGGAAACGGCCCGTTTGCAGCATGCCGCCAAGTTGGCCGATACGGATCTCAACGGTCTCGCCGTTGTGACCGGTTTCCTGTCGAAGAATATGCTGGAAGCGGCTCGGGGTAACCAGGAGGCACGACAGGCCTTTTCACAGCTGGGTGTGACGGTCACCACGACCAGCGGGAACCTCAAAGGGACCACGGACATTCTGCTTGAACTGAGCGATCGATTCCGCCTGATGCCCGAAGGCCCGGAAAAGATCGCTCTGGCCATGGCCGTGATGGGCAAGTCGGCCAAGGATGTTCTTCCACTGATGAATTCCAATTTGCGGGAGGCGTTTCAGGAGACGAAAGAGCTGGGCTTGGAGATGAGTACGCACGCGGCGAAGGCCGCGTCAGAATTCAACGATCAGTTGGATAAGTTGAAGGGGGCGGTGCAGGGCGTCGGGAACAATATCGGCGAGGTCCTCATCCCTCAATTCACGTCATTGACCAAGATTCTGACAACCATTACCACTGACGCCGGAAGCGCTATGCGGGCGCTTCTCAGTCTGGACAAGGCGGAGGCTCCGCAAGTCGGCGTCGTGCAGCCGGACGGCGGCGGGCGGCGGTTACGTGTCATGCCAGCCCCTTCGGAGGATATCGCCAAGCAATTTCAAACGCAACCGTTCTTCAAGACTCCGGAGCAAGCGGCAGCTGATCAGGAGCGACTGGCGAAGGAACGGGAACGACTGAAAAAAGAGAAAGAGGCGCGTGGACGGGAAGAGGAGCGGAAAGGTACGGCACTGCGGGAGATCTTCCTTTCCCAAAACCGAGCCCTCGATATTCGAAACAAACTCATGGGTGGTCAGGGTGAGTTGAGCGAGTATTTCCTGGCCTTTGATCGTCAGGAGCAGTTTCGGAAGGAAAATGAAGCGGAGCAGGTGCGGCAGGGGCAGGCGATCGCGCAACGGACGCAGTTTGAAGTGCAGCTCCGTGATCGGGCGGCGACCAGTGAGCGCGAGTCGCTCATCAAGAATACGCAGGCCTGGATCGACTATGACAATCAGGTTGGCGCGTCGACGGAGCTGCGGTATGACCATCAGATGGATCTCCTCCGTGCCAATCTTTCAAAGGAGACGCAATTGACACAGGAGGAGTCAGGACGGCTCCTCATCGCCTGGCAGAATCATGATACCCAGTTGAAGAACGATATTTTGAATCGCACGCAGCTCTTTGGCTTGGATCGCGAGACGTTGGAACGGCAATATCTCACAAAGTTGGTGGCCCTGAACCAACAGTACTCTGGTGATGTCTTTGCCGGATGGAAGAAAGGGCTGGAAGACTATGTGCGGAATACGGATTCGGCCTTTGGCTTTGCCGCGCAGATGGCGCAGCGGACCGCACAATTCATGGAGCAGAACTTCCGCACCTTCTTCTTCGACGTCATGGATGGCAAGATTAAATCGATGAAGGACTTGTTCTTGAGCTTTGGGAATTTCGTCAAGCAGATCATTGCACAGATCATGGCGCAATTGGCCGTTGCCCTGGTGATGAAAGGATTGACGAGCGCGTTTGGCGGGGGCGGTGCGATGCTCGGTGGGTTGTTCTCGGAAGGTGGGCCGTTAGGGGGTGGCGGATTCGGCGCAGCGAAGTTTGCGAGCGGCGGGATGGTGCTCGGGGCGGGCAATCAAGACACCGTCCGCGCGATGCTCATGCCGGGGGAAGGGGTGCTCAATCGGCGAGGGGTGCAGGCGCTCGGGCAGCTGAATGCCGGGGGGCGGTGCCGACCGCGAGTGAACCGAATATTACCATCAATTTTCATAATTTCGGATTGACGACGGCACCCCAGGTGAACTACCGGCGTCAAATGCGAGGTCTCATCGTCGATGTCATTGCGCGCGATCCGGATCTTCGGAACATGTTGGGAGGATACGCGTAAAGATGGTCCTGCAAGCCATGAGCGATTGCGAAATCTACTGTACCGATCCACTGGTCACCCGTCTGCTTGGCCCGGGAGAACTAATAGAGCTTCCATCGCACCTCGCATTGAAGGTGTTATTGAAGGAGCCAGACCATTTCAAAATTCTGAAGCCCTTGCCAATGCTTCCCGGTGTGGCGGTGCGCTGGCTCTTGCCGGACGATACGGCCCAAGGGCCTGGCCTTGTTCAGCTGGTGGACGGCGAGCCGCCCAATCGACAGATTTCTGTACTGCATGAAGAGAAACTCTGTTGGATTCATGAGCGGGATATCGTTGAAATCGATCCGTGGCCGGCGATCGATGCCAAGCTCGATGAGACGCTTGAGCGTGCGATCAGTGAGGGCGAAGAATCACCAAAAGTTCTGGAAGTCCGGGAGTGGCTCTGTACCCACTTCGACGAGGATTGAGATCGAGTATTGCGCATGAGCCCGTTGAATCTACAAGAAGCCGCGCAGTTTCTCAGGATGTCGAAATCCTCCCTCTACCAACGAAAGGATATTCCCCGCTACCGCCGTCCAGGATCACGTACACTCTTGTTTGATCAAGACGAGCTCGAGGCATGGGTCATGACTGGTCGGATTGACTCTCTGTCCATAGGGGCTTTGGCTGTTGCTCCCCAGAGGCGCATATCGAATTTAAACAGTGATCCTATTGATATCCCGGGGGCTTCGGCCCTCGACGCTCTGGACATTCATGGGCCGGGTGTCTACCATCGCAATCCCCGCTATCGCTAAGAGCGCAGCATGGCCTATACGATCAATAAGAGACCGTCAAAAAAGGGCCTAGCCTTTGATCTGTATTTCCGCTGGAAAGGGGCTCGATATCGTCCGCTGCTGGGCTACAACCTGACCAAGGAGCAGGCGGAGGAAGCCGCCATCGCCATGATGGCCAAGATTCAACAGGCCGCATCTCACCCGCCTGCTGTCCACCCCGTGTCACCTACTCTGAGGGACTTTCTTCCGCTGTACTGGCAAACGATGCACGTGAAGAAACGGTTTGACCTGGCCAGGCCGGAATCGATCATCGAGACGCACTTACTCCCCCGTTTTGGTGAGCGTCCCCTGGACTCCCTGACGGCTGAAGACGGATTGGCCTACATCACGGCTCGACTTGCTGCCAAGGCGGCACCCTGGACGATCCGGCGCGAGTGGAACGTCCTCATGCGGATTCTGAATCTCGCCGTCGACTTCGACAAACTGGACAAGAACCGATTGAAGCGGGTCGAACTTCCCGACGTGGCCACCCGCGAGCGTGTCGCCACGACAGAGGAGCTCAAGGCAATCAAGCTGAAAGCGGAGGAGCGCCAGGCCAAAGTAATGCAGGCCAACCAATACGACCCGGCGGAACTCTGGCGTATCGTCACAGTTGCACTCAATACCGGACTCCGAGAAGCGAAGATCCTGGAGATCGATCGAACCTGGATGCGGAAGCGGGATGACGGCTGGTGGCTCATCCTTCCACCCGCTCGTAGCCGACTGAAGCAGACACCACGTGAAATTCCCCTCAATCCTGCCGCCTACGCGGCCCTACGCGGGGCGATCGCCCATGTGGACGGGAGAATCTTCAGACGATGGACTCCTGCCGCCTTTAGCATCTTCTGGAAGCGTTTGGCGAAGGAAGCCAAGATAGTCGACCTCCACTTCCATGACCTCCGCCATACCTTCGCCACCTGGCTTCAGAATCTCGGCGTGCCACTGGAAGTCCGAGCCGCATTACTCGGGCATCGACTGCGGGGAATGGGACAGGATCAAATCGGGGGTGAATCCATGACCGCAGCCTATTCGCATGGCGGATATGGCTGGAATCAACAGCTCCGTGCTGCCGTTTCACTCCTTCACAACGCCCTTTTGTCCTATGGATTGTCCTATGGAAATCCGATTGAAGAATCGACGGAACGGGTGAAGGTCGCTAACTCTTTGGAACGACGAGAGAAAGGGTGGTGGTCCCAACGGGATTCGAACCCGTGTTTAAGCCTTGAGAGGGCTCCGTCCTAGGCCAGGCTAGACGATGGGACCATCCGGGAACTGTCCGAACGGTGAACCGTAGCATAAGCGGTTTTCTGTTTGCAACGAAGCGCCGTTTTAGCAACACTCCGTGTGGGGTCTGCGAAGCTCCACAGGACCTGGAACAACCGTGACGTGAGGCTCGCATGGATGATCCGGCGGCGTTCCGCAGGACCGAATCCTTTGGTCGTACGGCACCGGCGGGAGTGCTCTCCAGGCCAGGACTCGAACTGCGGATCGGATCCAACATTTTTCGTCGCACCAACGGTGTGGTCACGATTCATGGGAAAGAGCAACTCGTCATTGAAGCCAAATCGGAGCAGGGCCTGCTTCTCGCCACGCTCGATCTGTATGACGAGCGCGGCACCCGCATCGCGCACCTGCGTCGAAACGTCCTCACATTGAATGCCTGCGGACAGTTCACCGTCGATGTGCGGCTCGGACAAGGTCTATCGCCGTCAGACATGCCGTCTGTTCGTCTGAGAGATTTACAATATGGACACCTCGTGTTCGAGGCACGGATGGCATCGGACTCCAGAGTCGACCTCATCTGCGGGAGATTGCACTCGCATAAGGGCATACCGGTGGAAATCACCTCTCACTACTGCCGGATCGGCTCCCAGACAACCCTGTTTCAGGAAATCATCGAAGCCCAAGGTGGTCCAGCCGTCCTCGGTTGACTGCATTTATCATCCACTCACCTCATCGACTCGTACATACCCTTCATGCTTCCAGCCCTCCCCTATAGACACAACATCCTCTTCTGCCCATTTGTGCGAAAAAGTGGGAACCGTTGTACCCTTCCGCCTGTTTTTCATAGAATGTCCCTATGACCGATATCCCCACACCCACCGTCCAAGCATTTCTCGTCTGCGACCAAGTCATCGAAGACAGCTTCACGAAAAAGAAAAGTTTGATCGGGATCTTCACACATCTGCAGACAGCAGCCTTCCCCTTCCAGCATCAGCAAATGGGCCTCTATTTCTGCCTCACCGATGCGGAAGGCCTGTACCATTTTGATATTGAGTTGATCTACCTCAACTCCGAACAACTCATCTGCCGGGCCGCGCTTCCCGACATCGAGATCAGCGATCGCCTTCAGATTTCTGATTTCGGGATCAACATTCCGTTGCTCATCTTTCCCGCACCTGGTCGGTATGAATTCCGCTTGCGAATGGATGGGCATCTCATCGCCCAAAAGGACTTCCATGTCATGCAGGCGTCAGACCGCTCCACCCCAGAATTTTCTGCTTAGCCGTTCCCCCATTCCTCCCGTCAACCTGTCTATGGTAGAACTCCCTTTAGGGTTTGGTTTGAAACTATGACCATGCCGGGCCATTCGCACAAGATTTCATGATGACACCAGAGTCCTCCCATTCATCGAATTTCATTCGAGATCTTGTGGCAACCGATCGTGCCACAGGCAAACATGATGGACGGGTCGTCACGCGATTTCCCCCTGAACCCAATGGGTACCTCCATATCGGGCATGCCAAATCCATCGCCCTCAATTTCGGGATTGCACAGGACACCCCCGGCGGGATGTGCCACCTGAGATTCGACGACACCAATCCAACGACTGAAGACCCTGAATATGTCCAAGCCATTCAGGAAGATGTCCGATGGTTGGGATTTGATTGGCATGGAAAGATGTTCTATGCATCGGATTATTTCGAGCAGCTCTATTCCTTTGCCACAGGTTTGATCAAAAATGGGAAGGCCTATGTCGACAGTCTCACGGCCGATGAAATCCGTGAGTACCGCGGCACCCTGACTGAACCAGGCCGCGACAGTCCCTTTCGAACTCGGTCCATCGAAGACAACCTGGATCTGTTCGCGCGCATGCGGGCAGGAGAGTTTGCCGACGGGGTGCATGTCCTACGCGCAAAGATCGATATGGACTCGCCCAACATCAATCTACGGGACCCGATTCTGTATCGCATCCGACATGCCACGCATTATCGGACCGGCACCGCGTGGGGCATCTATCCCTCGTATGATTTCGCGCACCCGTTGTCCGACGCCATCGAAGGCATTACCCATTCCATTTGCACCCTCGAATTTGAAGACCACCGTCCCTTGTACGATTGGGTCGTCGCTGAAACCAGTGCCCCCCATCGCCCTCAGCAGATCGAATTCGCGAGACTCAACCTCACGTCCACCGTGATGAGCAAGCGCAAGCTCCTGGAACTGGTCGAGAAAAAACTGGTGACCGGCTGGGATGATCCGCGCCTCCCCACCTTGAAAGGCCTCCGTCGACGAGGGGTGACGCCTGAAGCAATTCGGGCCTTTTGCGAACACATCGGTGTGGCCAAGCGGGACGCCATTGTCGAGATGCAGCTC
>JACRQB010000172.1 GCA_016222925.1 Nitrospirota bacterium
TAGCCTGTTGGGCCTGCTTGGTCGGGGGCAGGGTCGCGATGAACTCGAGAGATTTTGTTTCGCCTGGTTGGAGCGGCGGGATCGGCAGCGTCGTGGCAGGGAATTGCTCGATGACAACCGGGGTTCCGGTGAGCGAAGCAGAGGCGCTCTCAATCACTCTCGTTCCCGCATTGATAATATCCACCCGCACCCGCACATGCTCGCCTCCTTCAAGAACCAGATTACTGTTCTCGTCGAGGAGCATGGCTTTGAATCGAAGAGCCTGTGTTGGTGGCGCCGAGGATGCCCCCACGACGCTTCCCATTGGTATGGGACTCGGCTCGGCCGAAGAGGCGGTTTCTTGGCCGGTCACCGCCTGCCTGGCATTGAGAGAGACGCGTGTCGCAAAATCGACGACGGTATCGCGGATGAAGGGGTCGATCAGATAGTTGCAATTCTTGGAGAGTTGTTCGAGTCGCAACCGTTCCTGACGGGCAATCTTGATATCCGTTTGCCGGAGCAACGTTCCCTTTTGATCGTGGATACGAGCGATGGCGTTGAGATGTAGGACGGCAGGGGCCCGATCGTACAAGGCCTCCTTATTGAGGTCGAACGATGAATCGACCAGATCAACGTGAATGACATAATCAGGTGTGGCGGTATCGCTGGTGCCGTCGTCAACCGTCGTTCCGCAGGAATCGCTGTAGCGAATCGTCAGGTCTTTGATCGGCGGGGCAATGTCCAGCTTGGCGCTGGCGGGTAACGGGTCCCCTAGTGGGGGAAATTCAAGAGGTTTGACACAAGCGGCGAGGAGCAACGCGCAGACGATCCCCGCCCCGGTGACAAGCCTGGTATGATTGGGTCGTTCTGTTGGAATCACCGCATGACCTATGGTGACCATTTCGCTGCGGCCGCCAGCCACCGTACTTGAAATATCAGATGAAAGGCAACCGTCCGGCTGGTATGAGCAGAATGGATGTCTTTGGGGCGGTGAGGGGGGCTTTGATTAGATCTCTCTCATGACAGACTTTGCTCGTAAACGGACTTTTCCTCTTTGAAGCTCGTTGAAAAAGTAGTGTAAGATGAAACGTTCAATGTGTGGAGATGCTCGTTCCCAATAGCACTCTCGATGAGAGTCACATCCTGGAGGAATTCAGATATGGTCAACTGGACTCAGCAAGCGACAAACGTGCTTATCGGTGGTGGCTTGGCCGTGTGTGCTCTTGTCGGAAGTGGATGCGTATCACCTGTCTCAGCTGCCGGCGTCCCTCCGGCCTGGGCTCAGGGCTTTTCGGAGATCGTGAAAAAGACCACTCCGGCTGTCGTGAATATCGCGGTGACAGGTGGAGGAGAAGGGAGCCGGAGACGCGGAGGCATGCCGCCTAATCCGTTCGGTACCCCTCCTCCTGGTGATGAGCCGGGAGGCGGAGAATTGCCGACCCCGCCGCCAAACCCGCATGGTCCACCCGCGCCGCATGGCCGCCCGGATCAGAGTGCGGGATCCGGAGTCATCTTTGATGCCAACGGGTTCATCGTGACCAATAATCACGTCGTGGAAGGAGCCACGCAGATTACCGTGACCCTCAGCGATCGGCGCGAGTTTTCGGCGAAGGTGGTGGGCACCGATCCAAAGACGGATTTGGCGGTCATCAAGATTGAATCCAAGGATCTGCCGTCGCTGAAATGGGCGGAGTATGAAAAGCTACAAGTCGGTGATCTTGTGCTGGCGGTGGGAAGTCCGTTTGGTCTGAGCTCGACCGTCACGCTCGGCATCATCAGCGCCCTTGGGCGTGGGAATGTGGGCATTGCGGACTATGAAGATTTCATTCAGACCGACGCGGCGATCAATCCGGGAAACTCCGGCGGAGCGCTCGTCAATATGAATGGAGATCTGATCGGTATCAACACCGCGATCTTCTCGCGAACCGGCGGATCGGAAGGGATCGGGTTTGCGATTCCCAGCAGCATCGCGCTCGATATTGTGGACAGTCTGCAGAAAACAGGCAAGGTCGTACGCGGATGGATGGGTGTTGCAATCCAAGAAATTACGCCGGCCTTGGCGAAATCGTTCAAACTCCCGGAGCAGCGGAAGGGGGTATTGATCAGCGATGTCAATGAGAATGGCCCATCCCATGCCGCAGGAGTGAAGCGAGGCGATGTCGTCGTGGCCTTTAATGGCAAGGAAGTGCAGAGTGTCAGCCAGCTGCGCAATCTTGTCGCACGAACGATGGTCGGAAAAGACGCGCAGGTCAAAGTGTTGCGCGAAGGCAAGGAGCAGCTGATCGCGGTGAAAGTTGCTGAACGCCCATCGGACGAACTGTTGGCCAAGAAAGAGCCGTCGCCGCCGAAGGATGCGGGCGAAACGATGAAGCTGCCGGACAATGTGCTCGCGTCGTTGCGTGTCCAAACGCTGGATAATGCGTTGATGAGTCAGTTGAATATTTCCACGAAGATGGTCGGAGTGGTCATCACCTCGGTAGAGCCGAGTGGGCCGGGAGAGGCAGCCGGGCTTCAGCGTGGTGATGTGATTCAAGAAGTCAATCATGAGCCCATCAAGACGTTGAGCGATTATCAAAAGATCGCAGAAAAGATCAAGAAAGACGAACTCGCCGTGCTGTTAGTTAATCGGCAAGGGAACAGCCTGTTTGTGGCGGTGAATCCGAAGTAGAAGCACAGAGGAATCTGTTGATCTGTCGATCTGGCGATTGGGCTTCCGCCAATCGTCAGATCGTCGGGTTGATAGACTCTAAAACTTGCGAGGCTCTGTGCTGAATAAGCTGAGCCGGTGGCTGCAAGATTCGGTCTTCAAGCCGCTGGAAGACAAGAAGATGCCGGTCATGGAACACCTTGTGGAGTTCCAGGTCCGGCTCACCCGTGCGGTGATCGCCCTGGCGGTCGTGTTCATGGGGACGTTTTTTTATGCCGACGCGCTGGTCAAATGGCTGCGGGTTCCGCTCCAGAACATGTTCGTGCCGAGCCAATTGACCTGGGAACCGACCGATTTGCCGACGGTGCCGTTTGTCTTTCTTGCGCCGGCGGAGGCACTCTGGCAGAACGTCAAGGTCGCGGGACTGTTTGCCATTGTGCTCGCCATGCCCTATCTCTTGTATGAGATCTGGCGGTTCGTCGTTCCGGGACTGCATGCTCAGGAGCGACGGTTTGTCGGGCCGTTCGTCTGTGTGAGCGCGTTGGCGTTCTACGCCGGGGTCGGATTCTCATTTTTCTTCGTGCTTCCGTTCGCGTTGAATTTTTTGATTTCGTACGGAGTGAACGCCGGATTCGTGCCGCAAATCTCGATCGCCCAGTATGTCGGGTTTGCTCTGTGGTTTTTGACGGTCTTTGGGCTGATCTTTGAAGTGCCTCTGGCCATTACCCTCATGGCCAAGTTAGGCTGGGTCGATGCGCCGTTCCTGATTCAGTATTGGAAGTGGGCGTTGTTGGGATCATTTGTCATCGCCGCGATTCTGACACCCACGCCGGACCCGTTTAATCAGATGCTGATGGCTGGCCCCATGTTTCTTCTTTACTGGGTCGGTATCTTCGGCGCGAAGGTGTTTGGCAAAAAAACACCTGCTGAAAGTCAGCACACAGGTGTTCCGACGGTCGCCATGGCCGGGGTAGGGGCTGGGGGGACTGCTTCGGGCATGTCGATGCCGAAATCTTCGGGTGATGATTATGTCGGCGTTCCAGGAGGACGACACCACTAACGACGAGGGCAAGCGACACCAATGGTCGGAGAAAAGAAATTCTATGGCACGTGAACTCAATGTCATCAATGCCGGAAGCGGGAATAGCGACGCCTGTACGTATATGTGGGCCTGTGCCATCTGCGACGAAAACGAGCGGTGCCAGAAGGATAAAGAAGGACACAGCCGATGGCTGGTCGCCAAGCGGATGGAGCGTATCGAGCACAAAGTACTCATCATGAGCAATAAGGGCGGTGTGGGGAAAAGCACCTGCACGACTAACATTGCGGTGAGTCTTGCGCTCAAGGGATGGCATGTCGGAATCTGTGACATGGATATTCATGGTCCCAATATTCCGAAAATGGTCGGTGCGGAAGGTCAGAAGCTCAAGGTCAGCACTTCCGGGGGGATTATTCCCTTCCAAGCCTATAATTTGAAGATCGCCTCGATGTCGTTTCTGTTGCAGAATTCGGATGACCCAATTATCTGGCGCGATGCCTACAAGTACGAATTCATCAATCAGCTGCTCGGAGGTGTCGATTGGCAGGATTTGAATTTTCTCCTGATCGATCTCCCGCCGGGAACCGGGAACGAGTCGGTCACGACAATCGATCTGCTCGGCACGGTGAGCGGTGCCGTGATTGTGACGACGCCGCAAGAAGTGGCGCTGCTTGATTCCAGAAAATCGGTCACATTTTGTAAGGATAGCGAGGTGCCGATCGTCGGGATCGTGGAAAATATGAGTGGGCTTGAGTGTCCGCATTGCCATACTCAGATTGATGTATTCAGAAAGGGTGGCGGGGAAGCGTCCGCGCTTGATATGGGCGTCCCATTTTTGGGACGGATTCCGCTCGATCCCGATGTGGTGACACAGTCAGATGCAGGTGAACCCTTTGCCCTGTTCAACTCTGATTCGCCGACCGCGGAAGCGTACCACCAGATCGCCAATCAGGTTGAAGCCTTTTGTAAAAAAAGTGCCTCGTTATTGAAAGTGGGGCGGACGACGACAGGATTGCTGAAAGGAGATCGTTAGTGAAAGCTGCGGATCCGATGACCGGATTGACCCAACTCTACGATGCGCAAAAGGTCGTTCTCGATGCTGCGCCGCTGTTGGGTCTTGAAAAAGTCTCGATTCTGGACGCCTTGGGCCGCGTCCTGGGTGAAGATATCGTCGCGGAACGCGATAATCCGCCGTGGGATAACTCAGCCATGGATGGGTTTGCCGTCAGGTGGGAGGATATCAAGCAGGAGCACGCCATTCAGAAACCAGTCACGCTCTCGGTCATTGAGGATGTTCCAGCTGGGACCATGCCGTCCAAGACAGTCGGTCCTGGTCAGGCCATCCGGATCATGACCGGGGCCCCGATCCCCCGAGGGGCGGATACGGTGCTGAAGGTTGAAGATACGGAACAGGCACCTGATTTGGTCCGCGTGTTTAAGGCGGAGCCCAAAGGGGCTAACATGAGGCCGCAGGGTGAAGACGTCAAGAAAGGGGAGTGTATCATCGCGAATGGGACCAGACTTCGTCCCAGCGAGGTCGGGATGTTGGCGATCCTTGCGAAGTCGTTCGTGTTTGTCCACCAGCGGCCACGGGTGGCGATCCTTTCGACCGGTGATGAGTTGGCTGACTTGGACGAGCGGTTCAGCGAGGAAAAGATCATCAATTCAAACAGCTATGGGATCGCTGCGGCTGTGCAGGAAGCGGGAGGCATTCCGTTCTTACTCGGCATCGCCCGCGATACACCGGCGGCGCTCAAGGAAAAAATTTCCCAGGGCTTGAATGCAGACATTCTGGTGTTGTCCGGCGGCGTTTCGATGGGGGACTATGATTTCACTAAAGCGGTGTTCTGTGAGCTCGGCGCCGAGATGAATTTTTGGAAACTCGCCATCCGACCTGGGCAGCCGCTGGCCTTCGGGAAGATCCAGGGCAAGCTCGCATTCGGACTCCCAGGCAACCCGGTTTCTTCGATGGTGACCTTCGAGCAGTTGGTGAGACCTGCGTTACTCAAAATGAGCGGGTGTCGAAGCTATGGGCGTCCGGTGGTTCAAGCCCGATTCCAGGAACGATTTTCCAAGCGTGGCGATCGTCGGCATTTCCTGCGCGGGATACTCACGAGCGAAGACGGTGTGTTCAAGGTTCGAACGACTGGAGCCCAGGGGTCCGGTATTCTGACATCGATGGTGAAAGCCAACTGTCTCATCGATATACCGGTCGAAGTGGAGCGATTGAATCCTGGTGACGCTGTCACAGTTCAGCTGTTGAACGGTGAAGCGTGGCCTAGCACCACCGAACATACACACTCTGCTGAACATCGTCTCTCCTGTTGCTGAACAAGAAACTCAACGGTCACACATGTCTATTCCAATTGTTTCGTTTATCGGCCGGTCGAACAGCGGCAAAACAACCTTGATCGAACGCATCATCCCCGAGTTGGTCAAGGCCGGGTACCGGGTGGCAACGGTGAAGCATGCCGGCCACGGGTTTGATCTTGATACCGAAGGGAAGGATAGTTGGCGCCATAAACGTGCCGGCGCCAGTAGTGTTGTGGTCGTCTCCAAGGGAAGCCTTGCCTTGTTTGCTGATGTGTCCGAACAGCTGAAGGTGGAGGAAGTACGGGATCGTTTTTTGGATGCGTCCTATGACCTCATCATCGCCGAGGGGTGGAAAAGCGAAGGGCACCCGAAGATCATCATCGTTCGTGATCAGCTCGGTGAAATTTCTTACTCTTCCGACGGCCTCCTGGCAGTGGTCTCCGACAAGCCGATTACCCTGTCTGTGCCGATCCAACATTTCCCCCGTAGACGACGGGAGCATGAGCTGGAAGCCTAAGGCCACGCTGCTGTTGACCCTCGTCATCGGAGCGATGGCTCTGGTTGGAACCGCGATACCACTTACCGATCATCCGACGTTCTGCGCAGGATGCCACACGATCGCCCCTGCGTATGAGAGCTGGGCCAAGTCTTCCCATAAGGACGTTGCCTGCGTTGCCTGTCATGTGCGGCCAGGCGTTCAAGGCTGGTTGTCCGACAAGGTCTTAGCAGGAGTCAGAGATGCGGCGATCTATGTATTTGGAACACCGACCGATGCGCACAATCTCAAGGCGCGGGTAGATTCCGGAGTCTGCCTCAGTTGCCACCGCCATATTCTGCGTGTGTCCGAGACGGCGCCGCGCGATCTTCCGCCACCGGTGAACGAGGTGGGGCTGGTCATGAACCATCGCCAACATATGGAGGCGTTCAGGGCTCGTGGGAGGGATGAAGGTTGTACGACGTGTCATTCAGGGGTGGTGCATGATGAACCCATCAAGGGGTACCCCATTGTTATTCCACGCGGACATGTCTCGGCCGATCGCCAGCCGTGGCACCCGACTCATCCTGAGGGCTCCCATCTTCGCGCGAGGGCACTCAGCGACTGTTTCCGCTGCCATGATGGGAAGGCGCAGCATGGCGGGAAAGTATTAGACCGGAAATGTGAGACCTGTCATATCTCGGAGAAGATCAGCGGCACCTTGTTGTTCAATTGATCGACGGAATCCGTCCACGTGATGGCTATCCCGGTACTGAAAGCGTCAGCTCTGACCAAGCGGTTCGGCGACTTTATGGCGGTCAATGAGGTATCCTTTGAGATTAGGCCGGGGGAGATCCTCGGACTCTTGGGGCCGAACGGAGCCGGGAAGACCACGACCATTCAGATGCTCTTGGGTCTCGTAACACCGACCGCTGGTTCTATTCACATGTTCGGGCTGGATCTCTCGACTCATCGTGAGGAGATTCTGCAGCAGGTCAACTTTTCGTCCACCTACATCTCCATGCCTCGGGGCAGATGACGCGACTGACCTTGGCGAAGGCGTTTCTGACAGAACCGCGCATCCTGTTTCTTGACGAGCCGACGGCGAGTTTGGACCCCGATATCGCCGAGAAGATCAGGTCGTTGCTTAAAGAAGAACGGCGAGCATCCGGGCTGAGTATCCTCTATACATCCCATAACATGCGTGAGATGGAAGAAATGTCGGATCGCATTATTTTTCTTCAGCGTGGACGCGTTGTGGCAGAGGGAACGGCGCGGGAAATTGTCGATCGATTCGGGAAAGCGGATTTGGAGGAGGTCTTTTTGAAGTTTGCGCGAGAGCAGCGGCAGGCATCATGACAGATGTAGTAGCCAATAGTGTTGCCGGATTCATTACCGGAGGGCTTGCACTCAGCTCGGCCTGGGGCCTCTTTTGGTTGGCGATCAGCCTGGTCGGGCTGAGTCGCGGCACGTGTGGTTGGCGCGTGGTGTTCATGAGTATGCTGGGAGGATGTGTGCCACTTGCCTTGGCGATTGCTCTTGTGTGGTGGATGGGTGGCCTTGAGCGCATGACGTCCATGTTCGTACTGGGACTCCTGGGGATGCCAACGGTGCTGCTTGGCCTTGGGCTACGGCGGATGCCAGACGGACAACGGGCGGGGACGCACCTGGCTGCAGGAGTTCGGCATCTCAGAGAGAACCTTCTCGGTATGCATCAGGGATGCGGTGGCTGTCACGATGGACATGACCAGAAGACGTGCCAATGAAACTGCACCGCATCACGGCATTGCTCGTCAGGCATCTCTATCTCTATCGACGCAGCTTGCCCCGTATTATGGAAATCTTCTACTGGCCCTTCCTGGATCTCGTCATCTGGGGATTTATCACGCTCTATCTCGCTCGATACCAAATCCAGGTTCCAGGATTCGTGACCTTTTTTTTGGGCGCATTGATTCTCTGGGACATGCTGTTCCGATCACAACAGGGGATCACGATTGCCTTTCTCGAAGAGCTCTGGGCGCGTAACTTGATGAACCTATTTGCCAGCCCGCTGAAACCGAGCGAGTTTCTGACCGCCACGATGGCCATGAGCGTGATGAAAGTGACGGTCGTGTCGGTTGTCATGGCGGGTAGTGCTCTTCTTTTTTATTCGTACAACATCCTGATCGTCGGGGTATGGCTCATGCCGTTCGTGCTCAATCTGGTCATTACCGGTTGGATTATCGGCGTGTTTACGACCTCACTGATCATGAGGTTCGGACAAGAAGCCGAAGTGCTGGCCTGGAGCATGGTGTTTCTCTTCCAGCCGATCTCCTGTGTCTTCTATCCACTGGATGTATTGCCCACATGGCTGCAGATGATTGCATGGGCAAATCCGGCGGCACATATCTTTGAGGGCATGCGGACCGTCTTGAGTGCAGGGGCCTCGCCTCTTCGGAATCTTGCCTGGGCTGTGTGTCTGAACGGGGTGTTCCTTGTCGTCGTCGTTGCATGGTTCTATCGGACGGTCGCCTATTGTAAGGAGCACGGGCTCTTGGTTCGAGTCGGGGAGTGAGGTTGTAATCCGAAGGGCTCTGTGCTAGGGTGGTATAGGCTCATGTCGCCCTGGGTCTCGGCGATACTGAGTGTCCATCAGAGGAGACCCACAATGCCGATGTTGCCTTGTCCGGGAATCTCGTCGGAAGTCAGACCTAAGTCGCTGCATCGATCGCGTCTTCGGCCCGCTCCTTCCCCGTTCCTCGTGTTCAAGACAATGTCATTATTCTAAAGGAGGAACCCCGATGGGTTCGAAGATCTATGTCGGTGGGTTGCCCTATTCGGCGACTGAGCAGCAATTGAGTGACTTATTCGCGGCCCATGGCGCAGTGGCCTCGGCGCGGATCATTACGGATAAGTTCACTGGCCAATCCCGTGGGTTCGGCTTTGTGGAAATGTCCGCAGACGCTGAAGCCCAAGCTGCTATCACGGCTCTCAACGGGTCAGAGATGGGTGGTCGGACTTTAACAGTCAATGAAGCACGTCCGCAGGAACCGCGCACTGGCGGCGGCGGTGGGGGACGTGGTGGATTCGGTGGAGGCGGTGGTCGGAGCGGCAGCGGTGGTGGTGGTGGAAAGCGCGATCGCTGGTAATCCAATAGCTCTTAGGATGCAGGATGGAGAGGGGGGTGCCAGGAATATGGCACCCCCCTCTTTTTTTTTGAACTTTTTATGGTGCAACGATCTTCAGCGAACGGATCAATCTTTATGTGCGTCGCAGGTAGATCGGTTTTGGTGGATTAGATCGCTTAGACTGCCGTGCACTGAAGATTGAGGAGGCGATTGGTCCGCGCCCTGTGCTAACAGATCGGCCATTGCCGAAGCGATCGGCATCCCGGTAAGAATTTCGACGTAAAGAAACTGACCTTGAGGATTGACTTCAAGGAAGACATATTCCCCTTCGGGCGTGATCTTCAAATCAATAGTGCCATAGACGAGTTCCATGGCTGCCATGAAGGCCAGAACACGTTCATGGATCTGGTCTGGCAACTCATAGGGCTCATATGGTGCGTCCATGTCCATTCGAGAATCGATCCCTGCCCTGCTGTGATCCGTCAAAATCCTAGCGGTAAAGACTTGCTGGCCGACAACAGTGATCCGTAGATCCATGGGGCCGCAAATCATCTCCTGGAAAATCGTTGGCGCAAACGTGAGGGCCTTCAGGGCGGGTCGGTCACCTTCATCCCATACGCGCGTATCGATCAAGCGATCTCTGGGAGCGGTCATTGCCTTGTGAATTACTCGACCACGATGTTTCTGGATGAATGCGCTCGCATGGTCCTCATCGGAGGTGATGAGTGTGTCCGGGATCGCCCAGCCTACCTCTCGCGCCACATGCAGTTGCCGTGGCTTGACCGCAGCGTATTCTGCGAACACTGGATTCACGAAGCGCGCAGCAGAGTTGAGAAACAGTCCCTCAAGCAGGTTGGCCCATTCCTGTCTGCAGAAATTTCTGACGGCTGGATTGCGGATGTGTTCAGCAACGTGGCCTAACCGAGGTCGACGGTACCAGATGCAAGTGGCTCGGTCAAACATGACCGTTTGACCGGATGGCAGAACTGTGATTGGCGTTTCGCCGAGCGGATAGGTAAGCGTAGAGCCGTTTCCGAGCGACCCTGCGTCGAAAATAGTCACTTGGTGTCCGTGGTTATTGAGCACATCAGAGACGCGTCGAGCGTGCACGTCTCTGGCACTAGCGAGAATGAAAATCATTCCAGTCCGTGCTTCAGTCGATAGGCCTGCTCACGCTCACGAAATCGAGGCGCATCCTGCATCGGTGGGTAGTTCTTGCGGACCATGTACGCGAAGGGTTCAACTGGACGTTCAAGCAATGGTTTGTATTCATCAGCCGGCGTACAGTTGAGTAGTCTTGCTCCACGCTTGGCGGTTACTCGTACGGGAACAGCAAGACTCGACGTGTCCGAGTCCCGTTCTTCCACATCGATCACATCAAGAATATCGTCGATAGATAATTCCAACAGGAGGTTGCCGGCAATGATGCGGACGGTTTCTTTCGAACCCTGAAGCAGATACCCATCGATTAACAGACCATGGTCTTGAGAGTGGACCTCTGGGCCGGAATCGAGTTTCGTCAGCAAGTGCTCAATCTCGGTAGGCTCCATTTTGCAGCACCGATCAATCAGTATCACCGACGTGGTATGGTCTGTGGTCGTCTGTTTGGTCTGCGACACCGCCTGAAGCGCAAGTGGTATCCATCCCAATGTCCTCGCTTGTGGACGTTGAGGTGCCGCCATCCTGGCCGACATTCGGAAATCCTCCAGGTGGGACTCGTGGTGGCCAAGTAAAGGGACCAGGATCAGGCAACGTGCCAGGGGGTACCGGGTGTACGAGATCTGGCACTCGCCGCAGGTGTGTGATCCGGTCACCATTACGAACGTCGACCAGCACTTCAAATCCGGTCCGCCCAGGAACCGAGGTGATACTCTCAATCTCGTTGAATGGAACGGAGATGATCCCGGTTGCAACCGCCAGGTGGAGACTGTCACTGGTTTTGCCGACGGCCTTTGCGCGGAAACTCAACAACCCATATCCTTCTGCCGCGCGGATTTCCAACTTGTCCAGAATTTTCCGGAGGTTTTCCTTCGTCACGCTAGGGTCGGCCATCGGTGCACCTCCAATTCTCAGTTGAAGCGTATGCTCAGAAAGTTGAAACCACCATATTCAGCTTGGCGCATTATGGCAGGACCGAGAGTGTTGTCAATACCCGTTCTACGCGCGGAGGCACCTGCGGTTGCTTCGGCAGGCTTGGACGACGTTGTGGTTAGAATCGCGTGGTGTCCCTTGTGCGAGAAGTTAGGTTCAGCGTTCGATTGTCGGAAGTGCGTGGCATCCTCGTCTTTTTTTACTCAAGAAACTGGAGGATAATGTGAAAACAGGGGGAAGGTTATGGCAGATATAACTCAGCGCATGGACTCTGGAGTAATATGACTATTGCACAATCGATAATCGGAATGGCTGATTTATCGTCGTTCTCATTTCAGAGAAATCCGGTGCTGCTGGTGGAGAACTTTTGGTCGCCGGACGAGCGCCAGTTCTTTCGGGAAAAGATGAAGCAGGCGCCCTGGAAAAGCCTTTCCGATCTGCCGTATGTTCAGAAAGACTTTCCGAATTCGGGCAACTGGGCCAAAGCTGAAATCGGCCCACAGGAGGGGCAGCGATTTCTGTCGCGGCTACAGCTTCCCTGCATTCGAGATCATGTCGAGTCGTTCCCGAATATCATCTTCAACTACTATTCTTATTCCGCCGGAGACTGTCTACTGACGCATGACGACACGGATCAAGGTCGGTTCGTAGAAGGCCGTCGAGCGCCAAAGCGCCGGATCGCTGTCGTCACCTACTTTCATGAGGAATGGCAGCCCGATTGGGGAGGGGAATTGATCATCTATGAGCGACGAGCAGATCGTGCCGGGGGGCCTATCAATCTTATGCCGACACACTGTATCGAACCTCGCCCTGGATCGTTGGTCATGTTTACTGTTCCTCGATTCCATCGAGTTTGCCGCGTGGACCCGACAGCTGGTGAGCACCGGCGGTTATCGATTGCCGGATGGTTCATGACGGAGCATAGCTAGGATAGAAGAGGGTCGAGGGTAATCCGTGGAATGGGGGAGAGCCCAACCATTTTGGGTGAACCATCGCCTCACTTGCCATCTCTTCAGACGTTCAACCAAACCAGTCGGTATCGTTGGCTGCACGTGGCCGGTCTTCTACTCCAAGGGTTGGTGCTGGTTGTGCGAGTACGTTGTGCATGAGGGCGATCAGGCGGTCACGCTCCAACGGCTTTGCTAAAAACGGGAGTGTTCCCCGCTTGATCCCATGGCTGGTAAGGTCCTTATCAGGATTCCCCGACATCAGAATAATTCGGAGGCCGCTCCGGATCAGGGTTGCGCGAACTGCCAGTTCGTGACCGTTGACGTGTGGAAATTGATTGGAGGTCGAGGCAAGCTGAAAGCCTGGCGGGGGTAACACAAGATCGGTGAGGAGAAGATCGATCGGACCTTCGTGGTGGGTACAAATCTGGAGCGCCTCCGAGCTGCCGTTGGCCCCTAGTACCGTAAGCCCCGCTCCTTCCAGCAGCGTTTTGCAGAGTGTGACGATCGACGATTCGTCGTCGACGACCAAGATGGTCGCCGAACCATTGGATGACGGGGTGCCTCGTTGACCTTCCATAAGTTCTTCTGCCCCATCATAGTGCTGAACCATTCGCAGGGCGAGGGAAACCCCATTTGTTGCAGGTAATCTGGCGTAAGGTCAGGACGGAGGTGTTACAGAAGCTGGTTCCCATCCTCCGCCCAGCGCCTTGAACAGGCTGACCATCTCGGTGAGGCGGGCTCTTTCGGTGAAGACCAGCTGGTTTTCAGCGGTTAAGACGGCCCGTTGCGCATCCAGCACATCCAAGTAATTGACCATCCCTTTGCGATAGCGGACCTGAGCCAATCGCACAGCCTCCTGCGCTGCGGTCAGTTGTGCTCGTTGATGGGTGAGTTGCTCGCCTCGTGCGTGTACGGAAACCAGCAGATCAGCAACTTCTCTGAAGGCCTGTAGGATGGTCTGCCGGTAGCTTTCCAGCAACTGCTGGTACCGGGACTCGGCCTGATCAAGACGTGCTAGGTTGGTCCCTCCCTGGAAGATGGGCAAGGTGACCGATGGGCCGATACTGTAGTTGAAGCTGTTGCCGGTAAACCACTTGGCGAAGTCCGTGCTTTGAAGCCCGCCTTGCCCGGTAATCATGAGGGTCGGGAAGAAGTAGGCGCGGGCTTGACCGATGCGGGCATTGGACGCGATGAGTGTCGCCTCTGCTTGGAGAATGTCCGGGCGTCGCTCAAGAAGCTGCGAGGGAAGTCCCACTGGGATGTCTGGTTGAGCGATGACGGCACGAAGAGGTTTGCGTGAGAGGTCGAGCGACCCGGGCGTCATTCCGGTCAAGACTTCAAGTCGGTGCGATTCGATGGCCCGTAATCTTGTCAGGTCTGGGATAAGACCGGCTGCTTCGGCTGCAAGTACTTCGGTCCGTTTGACGTCAAGGTCTGACGCTAACCCAACTCCCGCACGTTTTTGGATGATCTCGAGAGATTCTTGCCGAACAGCAAGGGTGCGTGTGGCAATATCGAACTGCTCATCCAGTTCTCTGATGCGAAAGTAAGACTGTCCCACTTCGCTAATGAGCGAGAGCGCAACGGCGCGGGCGTCTTCTTCGACGGCTTTGGTCTCTGCCTGCGCGGCCTCTCGGCCACGTCGGATACGGCCCCAGAAGTCAATTTCCCAACGAAGGTCCATTGCGCCGTTCCAGAGGTCGAAGGTCGTTCCTGGCGTTGCGAAAATCGATGAACCCGGACGCTGGCCTGTCGCCAATCCCAGCCCTGCCAAGGTGTTCTCAGATACTGCGATGTTGGTGTAAGCACTGGAGAGGTTCAAATGGGGGAAGAGGCCGGCCGTGGCGGACATCACAGAGGCTCGGCCCTCTACGATTCGGGCGACCGCGCGTTTCACATCGTGGTTGTGCTGCAGAGCCCGTTCGATTAATTCCGAGAGTTCGTCATTCTGAAACGTCTTCCACCAGGCAGTTTCTGGTCCCCGATCGGATGACACTGTAGCGGCGATGGGAGCGAGTCGGGACCAGCTGTCTGGTGTCTCTGTCTGGGGGCGCTGGTAGTCGTTTCCTTGTACGCAAGCACCCAGGGCTAACGTCGCAACAATGGTTCCAAGAGTGGACGTCGTGCGGCTCACGACGACTGCTCCATAGGGACAACGGGAGAAGGTGGTGTTCCACCTGACGTGCTTGAGGGCCGCCGTTCAATGAACACATCGACCTGTTGCCCGGCATAGACTGGGAAGGACGGCCGTTCGAATCGATAGATGACTTGCAGCACTCTTGTGTCGACTCGTTCCGTGTTCTCGCCTGTGAGCGATCGCTTTGGGATCACATAGGGCTCGATCCGCACAAAGGTCAGGAGGATTTTCCGGTCGGCCAATGACCTGACCGAGGCCGTGCCTCCGGCTTGTGGCATGACGAGTGGGGCGTTCACTTCGTCGATGTCGGCACGGACTTGCAGTTGCTCCGTCTCGCCCAACAGCATCAACGGCTCGGTCGATCCTAACGTCGCATATTCTCCAGCTCGAATATTGACTTGAAGGATCGTCCCATGCCGTGGAGCACGGACGGTCAGTCGATCCAGTAGAATCGTGACTTCATCTCGCTGAGCCATGGCCTGTTTGAGGTTGGCTTGAAACCGCTGGGCGCCACGTCTGGCCATCTCAAGCGCGTACCATGTGCGTTTGAGATCATCCTCGCTGACGGCCCGCTCATCGTGGACTGATTGGAGGCGTCGTAATTGAGTCTCGAGATCGCCGATTTTGTATGTCTGTTCATCGATCTGCGCCTGTAGGGGAGGGATGGCGGCTTCACGGGTCAGGAGTTGCGCGCGCAGTTCTCGATCATCCAGCTGGAATAGCGGAGCCTGTTCGATGACCTGGTCGCCGGCTTTCACCAACACCTTGGTAATCAACCCGGCGGTCGGAGGCGCAATACGGACGTTTTCGTTCACCGCCTCAATGATGCCGGAAGCCGCAACCGTCTGTTGGTATGGCGACCGAGGCGGAGCCGAGAGCGGCAGAGGCATCGGGTCTTTCTTATTGGCGCCCATCAAGACCCAGGCGGCGAATCCCACCCCGGCTAGAGCCAGCCAGACGCTCATTCGTTTCATGACGATCATACGGTTCCTTCCTGCTGAATTCGCTCGATGTTCGTAATGCGTCCATCCGTCAAATTGGCCATCCGGTCGCCGAAGTGGAAGATACGGCTGTCGTGTGTGACCACGATGACGCAGCGATCTGGAGATCGCCCCACTTCCCGCAGCAGTTCCATGATTTTCTGCCCATTCGGCCCATCTAACGCCGCAGTTGGTTCATCACAAATAAGCAAGCGCGGTTCGTTGACCAGGGCTCTGGCGATCGCGACGCGTTGCTGCTGCCCACCCGAGAGGTTCTTGGGTAGGAAATCCACCCGGTCTCCAAGACCGACACGGTCGAGCATCGCGCGTGCTCGACGCAGGGCCTCAGGGCGTCTAATCTTCTGGATCAAGAGCGGCACTGCCACATTCTCCGCGGCGGTCAGTGCGGGAAGAAGATTGAATTGTTGGTAGATGAATCCCATCGTTTGACCTCGGAACCTCGTGCGTTTACCAGGTGGCAGTGCGCTCAGCGGTACACCGAGCACGCCGATGTCACCGTCATCGATGTCGAGAATGCCGGCGATGGCTGACAGGAGTGTGGTTTTTCCTCCCCCTGATTCACCGACGAGTAACAGGAGCTCGCCGAGATAAATATCGAGGTCGATGCCTTTTAGTACCGTGACCTGCGTATCACCGGCGCCAAACGACTTCACGATACCGCGTGCGCGGACGGCCGCTGGTTGTGTGTCGTCGTTCATGTTGCTCACCGAAAGACAATCGCCGGTTCTAGTCGAGCGAGTTTAATGATGCTGATTAAGGCTGAAAATGTGCAGATAACGAGGAGGGCGACGAGAACCAGGAGCAGCAACTGCCAGGTCTCGGCGAACGGCAGTCCGCCACCACTAGCCGTCAGATATCCGAATACTGTGGCGAGTCCTATCCCGACTCCGTAGCCGGTGAGTCCCACGGTAAAGGCTTGCAAGAGAATCATCCTGGCCAGCGTAAATGTCGAAGCGCCCATGGCTTTGAGGGCGCCGAACTGGCGGAGATTTTCGACTGTGAATAGATAGAATGTTTGTCCTGCGATTGCCATCCCGACGATGAATCCCAGCAGAATCGTTGTGCCGAAATTGATGCCGATGCCGGTGTTCTTGAGCACCCATAGGATTGTTTTCCACCCGAAGTCTTCCTCGGTGAATGCGCCCAGACCGGTCTGGGTACGGATGCGTTGGATCACGTCTGCAACTGGAGCGCCATCCTTGGACTTTGCCAGCACATAAGAAAGCGTACGGCGCTCGCGCGGAGCATAGCGGACCGCGCGATCATAGGTGGTATACACGACGGGGATATTCGTGAAGCTCTTCTGGGTTTTTGCAATGGCCACGACGCGGGCAAGTTTGTCGTTCAACTCAAAGATAGTCCCGACCGTGACAACTGTCGGACCGCCCATTCGTTCCACGGCCCATTGGTCCATCACGACGGCGTCAGGCTGCAAAATATCTTCGAACCGGCCTTCTAGAACTTCGGCGGGACGTCCGATCAATGTGGCTGATTCGAGTCCGGTTAAGGTGATCTGATGATATTCCCCGTTGGCCAGGCGGGCTCGGAGGAGCCCTTTGTACAGTGGCACGGCCCATTCCACACCGTCCACGCTTCTGACGCGATCCACAGCTGTGTCGGCGAGCGGCTTCACTTCATCCACTTGTGCGATGCCTGGGTCCGTGATCCAGATGGGCACATTGAGGTTGCTGATGCTGGCTTGGGACCACATCATGAGCCCCCAGAAAATAGCACCTTGCTGAACGATCAGCATCACGGCAAAGGTTAAGCCGCAGAGCAGCATGAGGTATTTGGCGCGATCACCAAAGAGCATCTTGAGCGCGACGTAGTTCATGCTGGTCTCTCTGTGACAGGGTCAGGATAGTCAAGAATATGTGATGACCTGTGGTGGCTGTGGCAACGTCACTTGGCCATGCCGATACAAGAAACAGGTGCGGAGCTGGGCATTACAGTCTTTGTGGGGGAAGGCCATTTACGGGCATGTGACGAAAGTCATGTTGAAGCCGACAGCAGCTTGCTCAGAGCACGTAGTGCACCTCACCTCAGAAGCCGGCGTAACGATCTTCGTCCATTCACGATAGAGGGTACAAGCCAATACAAGTACATACCGAGACCGTGGCCAACAGATGACGTACTCTCTGACCGAGATCGTAGAGTTCTTTATGGAACTGAATAGATTGACGATCCTCAGGTCTGAGCCATGGAGTGTAGAGGTGCCCATAACAGGGACATGGTAACATGAGGAGAAATGATGAGGGAAGCAGTGGACTTGGTGAACTAGTCGTGGGCGGGTCGAGTCTTGAGTGTTTCCAGGCGTGTCTTATCCAGGCTGATATAGAGTGACTTCTCCTGGGTGACGAGGACGGCGCCTGGCGCCTGTCCCTTCGCTTTCTTGACCCACTTGCGCCGCGTGTAGATGACCTCGCCTTTGCCGCTTTTCTTGAGATCACTATAGAGGAGTGCCAACATGGCAGCGTCACGGAGAGTTTCCGGTGGGGGATCGATTCCTTTGCCCAGTCGTACGACAACGTGAGACCCTGGCGTCCCGCGCGCATGTAACCAGAGATCGTCGCTCTTGGCCAGCCCAAACGTCAGCTCATCATTCTCTCGAGCGTTGCGTCCGACAAAGATCGGCAGCCCGTCTGTCGAGGTAAATCGGCGGAACGGTCCGCGCCTCTGATCATTGGCGGATGATCGCTGCCCCGATTTTGAGCGAGCCTGAGTCTTGGCATGCTCCGGAGCAGGGGGCGTGGCTGGCGAGGTCCAGGTGCCCTGTTCGATGTCTTGCAGTTCTTGCTGGAGCTTCTTCACCTCCTGTTCGGCTCGTTCAATGCGCGGGATGAGCTCCCGTTCGGCCGTCAGGTATTTGCGATGTTTGCGGAAGTACTCGTCCATGTTGCTGTGCGCAGATTTCATTGGGTCGAGTGGAATCGTGACTTCCGGGAGGCGTTCGTCGAAATAGTCCGTGACAGTGATGCGATCGATTCCTTTTGTGATCGAACTCAAATTGGCTTTGAGCAATTCTCCATAGCGGGCATAGCCTCGATAGGTGAGCGCTTTGGCCAAGTCTCCACGCCAGGCTTCCATCAACCGCTGTTCTTTCTTGAGGATTTTCTTCAAGAACCGGAACCGTGCCATTTGGGCATGGTCGACGGCGACGTGACCTTCCTGAGTTTCATAGAACGCCTCGATCGCTTCCGAAACCGGGAATGGATGGTCTGCCACTCCCGTGAAACGAGCCTGTGTTTCGCAAAGTGGCGGCGCGGCTGTTCGAACAGGTGATACATAGGGCTGGCCAACACGATCACGCTGGTGCGCCAAATCGCGGAGCACATGCCGTTCAGCGTTGAGCACTAGAAGATTGGCTTTCTTGCCGGTCAATTCACAGACAATCGTGCGGGGGCCTTCCTTGCTGGTGATCTGCAGTTCAACAATCCGGTCGGTCTGAATCTGACGGATTTCGTCGAGTCTGGCTCCTTGGATGTGGGCTCGGAGAAACTGGCAGAAGGGGGGAGGTGTCGGAGGGTTGAGATGGGGACGGGTGGTGAGGTGGAGTCGTGAGATGTCTGATTCGCAGGAGAGTAGGAGTCGGTGCGTCTGGCCTGGCACACGAATGTCGAGTACGATCGTGCGGGGCCTGGGCTGCTGAATCTTCTGTATCCAACCGTTCCGGAGTACCGGAGTCATCTCAGCCAGAACCAGCGCCAGATCGGAAGCAGTGGTACCGGAGTCATCTCAGCCAGAACCAGCGCCAGATCGGAAGCAGTGGGCATCATGAAAGTATTCCAATGCCGGTGTCGACTATGTCACCGGGATCTTATTCTAGGACAGTATTGGGTTGTCACTGTACGATTCGCCTTAAAAACACGCAAGAGTCTGAAACGAAACATTCGGAAGATGTCACTGCCTAGTGATGACGCGGGGTATTGCTGAAAAGCAGTCGATCATAGTCAGGAGGACTCACTGGCGTCCGACTTGCGCTCACTCTCCCGCTACGCTAGAGTTCCTCCAGCATCTCTTGGATACTCATTCCACCATGCTCCTTCTCAATTTGCAGCGGCTTGCGCAATTACGGGATGAATTTCGCCTCTCGATGCGGCAGCTGTTTGTCGATCTTTGCCGAGAAGTGCATGCTCACCACGCTGATCTGGCTAGAGAATTGGGGCTTCCGACCGGCTTCTTTGACAGCCTCCACTCCAGCCTCAAGCCGAAGGCCTATTCCAATTGGAAAGTCGTCGGATGGATCGAGACGCTGAATGACCTCGTGTATCTCTTGGATGTGCTCCGTCAGCTACAGAGTGAACAGGATCGGCCTGAGTTTGCAGCACAATTGTTGGACGAGTGTCAGGAGAAGTTCTTTGAGCATGGCTATCTGGATGACCTCTTCCCCACGGGCCGACCTCAAGCGCGTGGATTGGAGAAGCGCCTGTTCGCGCTGTGCCGGAGATTGGCACAGGAATTGACCCGGGAGGCTCTCTGGCTCGACCCGGCTGTGGCAGTGAAGTGGCTCCGTCAGCGGAAGATGAGGCGGTGGGATGTGCCAGGAATACTCTCTGACAATTTCGAGCGCAGCGAAATTGCAGGAACCGTCTC
>JACRQB010000173.1 GCA_016222925.1 Nitrospirota bacterium
CCTGGACGACTCAGGACGCGGCCACCGTAAAGAATCTGGCCGCCCTCTTTCTTAATCTCGTCCAGCGCAGTGCGATAACCCTCCACCGCCACCTGGTCGATGAGCGGCCCCATGAGCACATCTTTTTCGAGAGGATTGCCGATCTGCACTTGGGCATAGGCCTTCACAAGCCTGCCGACGAGTTCCTCACACCGCGATTCATGGACAATGAGACGCCTGGTGGTCGTGCATCGCTGACCCGCAGTCCCAACGGCACCGAACACGATCGCGCGCACGGCCATGTCCAGATCGGCAGTCTCATCGACGATCACAGCATTGTTGCCGCTGAGTTCAAGCAGAGTGCGTCCCAATCGCTGGCCAACAGAGGCGGCGACTCGACGACCGACCGGCACCGATCCGGTAAACGAGATGAGCGGCAAGCGATCATCTTGCACCATGCTGTCCGCCAGAGACGGCTGGTCGGTAATGAAGAGCGAAAAAATACCCGCATAGCCCTGTTGCAGCATCACGCGATTGCAGATCTGTTGCACCGCGACGGCGCAGAGCGGCGCCTTGGGTGACGGTTTCCAGATGACCGTGTCCCCTGCGATCGCGGCGATGAAGGCGTTCCAGGCCCACACGGCAACAGGGAAATTGAACGCGGTGATGACGCCGACCGGTCCTAATGGATGCCACTGTTCGCTCATCCGATGGGCCGGTCGCTCGGACTGCATCGTGGCACCGTAGAGCATCCGGGATTGACCGACGGCAAAATCCGCCATGTCGATCATCTCTTGCACTTCACCATCACCCTCCGCCTTGATTTTGCCGACTTCCAGTGAGACGAGCGTGCCCAATTGATCCTTCTTCTCACGGAGGGCTTGGCCGATGAGCCGAACAATCTCGCCACGCTTCGGTGCCGGAACCATCCGCCAGGTGCGGAAAGCCTCAACCGATTCTTTCACGATCCGCAGGTAATCATCGGATGAGCAAGGATAGACACCGGCGATTTGTTCTCCGGTTGAAGGATTGATCGAGGGGAGGAGGGACCCGTCATTACGACCGGACCACCAGCTATTGCCGGTACTCCCCCCGGAATTCACGGCTTGGATACCCAGATCGCGCAGCGCAGTGTGACTCGTGCTCATCGGAAGCAGGCTCCAAAATCATTGGCCAAAAACTCTTTCAGTAATACGGATTCCTGAGTGACGAATCCATGGTACGCCGATGGATGGGTCAACACAAGATCCATGACACAGCAGACACTGGACGCGGTCGTCACTTGGATCGCCGACCAAAGTTTCCCCTTAATACATTGCGGGTATATCTTCTTCACGTAATTTTCCTCGAAGAACCCATCCTCGTTCTTGCCCGTGACCGAAGCATAGACCAGAACAACGTCCTGCAAGGTCTGGGGAACGGCATGTTCGAGGACACGCTTCAGGGTCTCTCGGTCTTCGTTGAGTTTGAGGTCCTTCATCAAGAGTTGTATTTTTTCACAGTGGCCGGGATAGCGGAGAGTCTTGTAGTTCATGGTTTGGACTTTTCCCGCATAACTGTCGGCCAAGGTACCCAATCCGCCTGACGTGTTGAAGGCTTCGTACAGCAGCCCGTCCAGCTCGATCGTTTCGTACCCTTCGAGCGGTTGCAGTGGAACTTTCTCACCTTCTTCGATGCCGTAGCACACATTGCCATATTCGTTGATCAGCCCATCGGTCGACCAGGTGAGCGAATACTTGAGGGCATTACTGGGATGGACCGGCAGCGCGCCCACCCGCATCTTGACCGTATCGAGCGTTTCAAAATGGGTCATCAGTTCATGCGCCACGATACTGATGAAGCCTGGCGCCAGCCCACATTGCGGCATAAAGGCCTGCGTGGCGCCCGTGCTCAAGACCTTGATCTGATTCGTCACTTCGACATCCTCCGTGAGGTCGAAGTAGTGCAGATGATGGGTCAAGGCCAGACCGGCGACGGTCGGATTACAGAAATAGGGGAGGCTCGAGAGAACCGCGTCGAATCGATGCGCTGAGAGATAGGTGCCGACGGCATCCGGGTGCCGTACGTCCAGCAGACAGGGGGTGACTCGTTCCAAACCGAGCTCTTCGACCAGATGCTTCGGCGCATCCAAAGTCATGTCGCCCAGATGGACTTCGTACTGGCCGCGTTGATTAAGGAGACAGGCGATCAGAGACCCGATCTTGCCGGCACCGAGGACAAGCACGCGATGCATCATGAGACATTATACTCCACCGTAGAATTCTGACCACTGGCTTTGAGAAATGGAGCACCGAACAGGGCAAGTCGTCAGTGTGGCTCGAGAGCATCGACAACATACTGCAGACGGTCGGTTGGCGCGGCTGAGGTCTGACTGTACCGGCAGGGAGGAATATCGGCTTGCAACCTTCGTAAGAGTGTCGTCATCTTCATCGTACTGGGCACTTCGCAGATCCAGACATGCATGCCGGATTCCAGCTCATCGAAATGGCGCAGGACACGAAAGCTGGGCTGCTCCATAAAGTAGGCGGAGAGAAAACCGTTCACGGCCGTCACGACCCAGGGCTGTTCCTTGATGTAGCGATAACTCAGCCGCAGTTCTATCATCGTAGCTTGCGCTTCGGACTCCATCGCTGCACTCTATCAAGTCTAGCTATGAGGCTGCCACTGCCCAAACAAAATATATTGTTATTGTCGAGCTGGGCTGGAAGATGCAGCGGGCTGTGAAGCAAGAGGCCCGCCGAACTGAGCAGACCGAAAGGATTCATGCCACGACAACAATTGCCAATGGCCGTTGCGACGTTCAAGTACTCCGGTTTCCCGCATCGGCAACACGGTCCGTTTCGCGTCAAGTCCGTCAGCCACATAGCGGATATAGTCGAGCTCCATCGCATACCAAGCCAGATCTCCCTTCGTCCAGACCCTCAGCTCATTGATCGGAATCTCAAGTCTCTGGGAATTAACGAATTCCTCCCGCATGCCCTCCTCGAGCTCCGTCCAGCCGACATACTTACGGCCGGCGACCCCATAACTGATGATATCGGCATCGTGGGCCATCAGTCGTGAAAGCGTCGGCAGGTCCTTTTCGGCATTGGCGCGCACCATGCGGCGGATGGCAGACTCTGGATCGGAAGGTTCCACCGCCCTTGCGGCGATCGGGGCACTGATCAACAGTGTCAGGACACAGCACGCACACAGTCTGAGGCGGATCATGGATGACTCCCTTCATCAACCAGCTCAAAGAATTGAATCAGCGTTCCCATCGTAGTCGACAAGAAAGGACAGGACCCTCAACAGGCTGAGCCCACCGGGGGAACTACCCCCACGACAGAATCTTGGCTGGCGAGGTACGTGGAAAATCGCAGACACGTCCGTGCTACTCTTCAATTCCCTCGCAACTGGCGCCCAGCCACCGGCCTTTGATATCCATGTGAGCCTTGCCTGATCCATTTTGATCCCTGTCACCGACTGCCACGATACTTTCGGTTGTCTTGGCTCCGATTGTGAAATGAGTCGTTGAGGCGCGAGGGTCAGGACACACCCGATCCATCACCAGTTTCGACGAGGATTTCGAGATCACTTTGACTTTGCATTTCACCTCACCATCATCATCTTCGTCCTCCATCTCCTTGATGATGCGATCCTGCGATACATCTTCTTTTGTAAGACAGGATGGCGCCGTCATGGTGTGAGGCTTGCCTTCGCGGGCTTTCATCATCTGCTCCATTTGAACCCGTCGTGCCGGTGTCATGTTGGCCGCCATCTCCGGTGCAAGCTTCATCCCCGATGTAACGGTTGTCACCGTCATTTCCCATGCACCGGGTTTCACGTTGAGCGACTCGGCTCGTGCATCCGGTGCCAGTGTCGGGATGCAGAGACCGAGTATCGAACCAACTCCCAGCACGGATAATTGATGCCCCAATGTTCGTCTTGTCCTACACATGGGCCCTCCTTCATGACGAAGTTCAAACGATGCGTTCATTGTAATGATTTCTGTCAGATGGGTAAACGGTCATGGAAGCTGTCTGGACAGCATCCAGTCAGCGGACTTGGTAATGGAGTGTCACAGCGTTCTTCAATTCTCGACCTTGACCTGGTTATTCTCCCAGGCGTAGGGTACTACTATGACTTCTCGACCGCCTCGTCTTGGAGGTGGTGAATATGGTCCTCCGTGGAGCACAGTTCCAACGGTTCGGACCTGCCGGGTGTAAGTTCCTCACCAGACGGGCCCTCTCCTCGTACCGTGCCACGTTCGCGCAAGGATGGTCTGAAGCCGTCTGCCGGCCGCAAGGAAGGCGGATGAGGCACAGACGTCTCATGCGATTCCACGGCAGAGATCAGTGCTGGCAACCTCACAAAGGACTCGCGTCACATGCCGCGAGAAGGTGACTTATGTCATGGACATATTGGGGAATCGTCAGCGGCCTCGCAGCCTTGGTGATCATGCTGATTGCGTGCATACGCTTGCTCTCCTCAAATGGAAACGAGGATCAACAGGGATCAAGCCAAGATTCCGGCGGATCGGTTGACATGAATCCACAATCGCCAACCATCCACAGGCGAGCCGCATGACGGTTTATTGTTGGCTCGATCCTTGAGGCACGAGCCTGTATGGGATTCTATGGTTGAGACGGTGGGATTCGGAGGAATGGGTGTGTGCCCATACGCACTCGCTGGATGATCTGAACCTCAACGAGGGGAGGGAGCGATGGGACCGACAAAGGCGATCGTGAAAGGACAGGCTCTCTACGAAGCGCTGCGGGGTACGTTGATCAAGGACGGTTTCACGAACCGGCAGGACATGGAAGACTACGTGAGTCGTCATTATCTCACCCTGCCGGTCGTCGATCAGCAAGGGCGGCCATGGCTGCTCGATGGAAAGCCAGTCTATTGTCTGCATGGAACTCAATACGAAACAATGAATGATGCGCGGGTCCACCTTATCCGCTGTCCGGATTGCGGAGGCATGGGGATTCAATTCGACGAACTCGTCCTCGAATCGGACTGCATCCACTGCACAGCCTGCGGACATGCATTCGATGCCAGGCTGGAAATGATGGAGACCTAGAACGGCCGCGGAGAAACTCATTCTGGCCTCCTGTGGCCGTCACGAATATCGAGGGTTGAGAA
>JACRQB010000174.1 GCA_016222925.1 Nitrospirota bacterium
CCGGCAGGCGGTCACGGGCCGGATAATCACGGAGCCCGCAGGGTATAGCCTTCGTCAGTTACTGACTATTATGCCAAAGGAAACGATTGAGACGCTGGTCTCCGAACTCATTCATGAAGAGGATTGGCGCCGTATGCGAGCGACGGCCGCCTGTGTGGCGGGCGGTCCTCGTTCGGTGCAGGCACTCATCGAGGCCCTACGGTCAGGGCCCACCGAATTAAAAAAAGAAGCCGCCGCGATGTTGGCTCGTATCAAAGACCCGCAGGCCGGAGTGGCCCTCGTTGGACTGCTCGAACATGAGGAGGAGGTCGTTCGGAAAGCCGGTGCGGCAGCCCTTGAACAGATGGCAGGGGTGCTCGACACGGACACGGCTCGGGTGTTGGTTGCGTTGCTTCCCACAACTCAGGAACGCGCGACCAGACAGATCCTGACACACCTGATCGGGGCGATTCCCACATCCGTCCTCCCTCTCTGCGACATGCTGAAACATCCGGATCAGGATGCGCAAATCGCGGCGGCACTGATGCTCGATCAATTATTGGACCCCCGTTCCCTTGATGCATTCATCGATGCCATGGGCCAGCCGGCGGTTCAGGATATCGCCGTCGGCACGTTGAAGAAACTGGGCGCCATCCGGGAACGAATCGACGAAACATTCGAGGCCTTGCGTGAAGTCGAAGGAGCCAGCGAGCGCGAAGAAGCGCGCATGACGACGGTCATCGACCTGCTTAGAATCGGACGACCAAGCGTAGAAATCCTGATCGAATATCTCGAAGACGACGACTGGCTCGTGCGCGAGGCCGCAGCCGACTTATTGGGGAAAATCGGGGATGTGCGTGCTGTCGAACCGTTGATGAAACGGCTGGAGCAGGACAAGGATACCGGGGTCAAAGAGTTGGCGATCAAATCCCTGGGGCTGATCGGCGATTCGCGGCCGACCCGGCTCTATCTTGATGCTATCCCTATCCGTCCGCTGCGGGTGTATGCCATGGAGGCCTTAGCCAAGATCAAGGATGTAGAAATCTTGCGCCCACACAAGGAGCTCTTTGACCGGCTCCGCACGGATCGCGACGGCCTCGTAGCCTATAATGCAGGTCTTATCGCCGACAAACTGGAAGCCATCATGGCCACGGAAAGCCAGCCCCCCGAAGAGGATACTGAGCATGACTGAACAAGGTGCATCTGATCGAATCGATCAACTCATTCAGGCATTGCACGACGAGAACGAAGCCCTACGCGACCATGCGATCGCGAGCCTCGGCCAGACTGGTCCGGAGGCGCTTCCCCGGTTGATCGACCTCATGGCCGATGAAGATGCGGTGATTCGAGAGGCTGCGGCCAGCGCGGTCGTTCGAATGGGACCCTCCGTTGTCGAACCGATGATCGAAGCCCTGCAAGATGATTCCTGGGCGATCAGAGAACAGGCGGCCTCGGCGCTTGGGAAATTGCGAGACCGACGTGCCACTGAGCCTCTGGTCAAGGCGATTCATGACCGTGACGGCGCCGTCAGAACGGCAGCGGTGTGGGCGCTGGAGCGGATCGGTGATTCACAAGCGGTGCCTGGGTTGATCGATGCGCTCATGGACAACACCCTACGCGAAGATGCAGCTCGGGTGTTGAAGAAGATCGGCGACGTGCGGGCGGTGGAGGCCTTGATTGATGGACTCTTAGGTTCCAATTGGATGGTTCGGCGTCATGCGGCAGAGGCACTGGGTAAGATCGGTGATCGACGAGCCGTCATTCCGTTGATTGAGTCGCTGAAAGATGAAGACTGGTTGGTCAGACGCAATGCCGCCGAATCACTCGCGCGGCTTGGCGCAACAGAAGCCATTCAGCCTCTGCTGGCGCTGATTCAAGACGAGAACACGATGGTCCAGGAAACCGTCGAGGCGGTGCTGGCCAGCCTCGGCTGGACACCTGAACCGCAATAACTCAAACCATAATAGAGGATACATGCCCATGGCGGATGAAGCTCCGAAGTTGATTCAGATCGCTCTGAAAGGTGGAGAGAAGAAGGATGGGTTCAACCTGGTCACCGAGCGGGTGGTGGCGGTCAACCCTGAGAGCAAACAGCTCGAGGTCGAGCTCCTGGCTTACGACGGCAAGACCGTCGTGCTGGATGTGGCCGAGGAAGCGCTGGAGGACCTCAAGAAGATCAAGGTCGGAGACGGCGCCACGATCCGTGTGGTCGAAGAAGGCGGGAAGCGCGTCGCGAAGAGTTTTAAGATTCGCGCGAAAGATCCGAACGCCGCCAAAGCCGATGCCATGTTGCTCGATCTCAGAGATTCACACTGGCTGAATCGGAAATACGCGGCAGAGGTCTTGGGGGAGTTGAAAGATCCGCGCGCCATCGATCCCTTGGTGGCGGCGTTGAACGACGAAGTTGGTGACGTGCGGCAACGCGCCTATGATTCGTTGATCAAACTCGGCGGCCCCTCCGTCCCGTCGCTCATTCCACTCCTAGTATCCGAAGAAGACGAGATTCGTCAATCCGCAACCGAGATTCTTCGGAAGATCGGCAAGCCGGCCGTCGAACCGCTGGCCACTGCATTGACCGACGCCGATGATCGGCTGACAACCAGAATCATGAAGGTGCTTGATCGAATGGGGTACAAGCCGAAAACCAAGGAACAGGCCAAAGCCGAGCTGCCGAGGCTGACCTAGCAGGGTATTGAAAAATTCCACCAGCGGCGTTCCCTGCCTTGCCGAAGCACTTTGCGCAGGCAGGTCGCATCGCACGCCTCGCAAAGTCGGCGATGCGGGCTTAGAGGCTCAACGGACCAAAGCGTACGCCTCCGCCTCTTCGCTCACTGCGGCCTTGCTGAACGGCCTTTTTAAATACTCTGCGAGCTCCGCTCAGCCGGTGCGCTTGGAACTCTGTGCCATACGCCCTACCGATACATATTTGAAGCCGGCAGCTCCCACGCGTTCAGGGTCATAGACGTTTCGGAGATCGAGCAAGACAGGAACTCGCATGATCGACTTCAGCTTTTCAAAGTCCAGGGTTCGAAACACATTCCACTCGGTCATAATCACCAAAGCGTCCGCTCCTTCAGCCGCGTGGTAGGTATCTTGGCAGGGCTGGAGTTCAGGCATGATCTGGCACGCTTCCGTGAGGGCCTCCGGATCATACGCGCGAATGCTCGCACCCTCGGCCAGGAGGGCTCGACCAATCGCCAAGGCCGGGGCCTCCCGGATGTCGTTGGTATTGGGCTTGAATGAAAGGCCCAGCATCGCCAACGTTTTCCCTTTCAGTCCCCCGACCGCCTCCCGGATCTTATCGATCATCCGCTCTCGCTGAATATCATTCACCCGTGAAGCCGCGGAAGCAATCTGCATCGGATAGCCATGTCGCTCACCGGTCTGAATAAGTGCGGCGAGATCTTTGGGGAAACATGAGCCTCCGAAGCCCGGGCCTGCATGAAGAAACTTCCCGCCGATGCGATGGTCAAGCCCCATGCCCTTCGCCACCATTTGCACATTGGCTCCGACTTTTTCGCACAGGTTCGCAATCTCGTTGATGAACGAAATCTTCGTCGCCAGAAAAGCATTGGAGGCATATTTGATGAGCTCAGCAGTCGCCACGTCGGTCACAACGATGGGGGTTTCGATTAAAAACAGGGGTCGATACAGATCCTTCATGATCGCCACTGCTTGATCGCTATCCGCACCGATCACCACGCGATTCGGTCGCATGAAATCTTCAATGGCCGACCCTTCGCGGAGAAACTCTGGATTTGAGACCATATCGAACCCAAAGGCATTCGTCTGGGCCTTGGAAATCACCTCACGAAGTTTTGCGCCGGTGCCGACGGGTACCGTGGACTTGGTCACGATGACCTTGTAGCCCGTCATGTGCCGCGCAATCCCTTTGCCCACTTCTTCGACATACGAGAGATCGGCAGAACCATCGCCCCTAGGGGGAGTCCCAACAGCGATAAAGATCACCAACGCCTTTTCAACAGCCTTCGCAATGTCCGTGGTGAAACTGAGTCGGCCTTCTCGGATCCCCTTGGCCACCAATTCCTTGAGACCTGGTTCATAAAACGGGACTTCGCCTTTTTCAAGCTTCTCGATTCTTCGACTGTCACTGTCCATGCAGGTGACGTGAACGCCGAACTCGGCGAAACATGCTCCTGTCACGAGTCCGACGTAACCGCTTCCAATCACACTGATGTGCATGGGCTCCTCCTCGTTGCATCACGTAAATCGGATGAAAGTATAACAACCTGAGCCTTTGTGAGCAACGAATTCCAGGAGCGATCGGCCTCATGAAGATCCTTCAGGCTTCGTTGACTCTCGGAAAATGCGTTGAGTACAATCCGACGCCGTCTCTCACGCTATCAGGAGAGAGGCTCAGCACCATTGCCCAAATCGATGACTGTACATCCTGCACATATTCCCCGCTGGTTCCTACTCTTGACCGCTCTCGTGACCGGAGCGGTGGTGATGGCGTTGGAAATCCTTGGCAGTCGCCTCTTGGCTCCCGTCTTCGGCAGCTCGTTGTTTGTCTGGGGCGCGCTGATCGGAGTGATCCTGGCCGCCATGAGCAGCGGATACGCGTTCGGCGGGTGGGTCTCGGATCGCTATACCGGCAGCAGGGTGTTGGCCGCTCTGTTGCTTTTTTCAGGGAGCTGGACGTTTCTCATCGCGTGGGCAAACCAACCTATTCTGTTTGAGATCGAGAAGATGGTGCAAGACCCTCGCTGGGGCCCTTGCCTCGCAGCGACTGCACTCCTCGCCCCCCCCGCGTTCGGGCTCAGCGGCGTCTTGCCGGCCATGTTGCGTTTGGCGGTCGCCGACATGGATCATCTCGGTCGGCAGACAGGCCGCATGATCGCCCTGTCGACCGTCGGCAGTCTGGCCGGAACCTGGGGTACGGCCTTCTTTCTCTTATCGTGGCTCGGAAGTCAGTCGCTGATGGCATGGTTAGGCGGTATTCAGGTCGGACTCGGCGTCCTGTGGTTCATGAAAGGGACATCAGTCCGCCCATTGATATGGCTGATTCTCATTGGCTGCTTCGCCTTGTTAGGAACCATGGCTCTCAACCCGATCCAACGATTGAAGACCCCTATCTATCAGGAGGAAAGTCCGTACCAGCAGGTCCGAATTCGCGAAGACGATCTCTTCCGGTATCTCGTGTTGGATCGTACGTTCCACGCCACAATGTGGAAAGTCGATCCGACGACCCTCTTTCTCCCCTATAGCCAAATGATGGTGTCTTCGCTGGCATTGGTGTCCGAGCCGAAGCGCGGTCTCATTCTCGGCCATGGCGGCGGGTCCTTGGCGAAGTGGTTGGCGCGGCACTGGCCTGCTTTAGAGTTGGATATTGTGGAATTCGACCCGGTCGTCGTCCGAATGGCCGAAGAGTATTTTGAGTATCGCCCGCCGGCGGACCATCACGTCTTCGTGAAGGACGGTCGAGCCTTTCTCAACGCGACGGATCGCACGTACGATGTCATGTGGATCGATGCCTTCGCGCGAGATATGATCCCTTTTCATCTCACCACGGCAGAGTTTTATTCCTTGGTGCGCGCGCGCCTCAACCCGGAGGGAATCGTCGCGGTCAATCTGGCGTCATCCGGGAAAGAAGGCGATCTCGCTCGAGCCGCCGCAGTGGTTCAAACCATGCGACAGGCCTTTCCAACCCTCACCACATTCGCCGTCGAGGGGCCGTGGAAAACGGGAATGACCCCGGCGAAGAATCTGATCTTCTTTGGAGGCCATGCGATTGAGCATGAATCAGAGAACGGTCTCGCAGCGAAGATCACGGACATGGCGATGAATCAGCGCCTGCCGATGGAAACAATCGCGCTCTTGGGTACTCGCCGAACCGAACCCTGGCCACCTGGCGTCGTCCTGAGCGACGATTTTTCCCCCTACGATCTTCTCCTTGGGCGAGAACGATCACAATTGGTGGAATGAGGACACGCTTCTCCGGATCTATTCGTTGGGATGCTGAGCAGGCCGAGTGGCTCCATGTTCATGGCAGCCGCTCCAGGTGTGAATGCTTTGGTCACCGACCTCGACGAGCAGTCGAAGCATCTCGGTGATTTCCCCCTGCCTCTTGAGGAAATACCGAGCGGCGGAACCTTTCTTCTTGCCGACTCTCACGGTAAGAATGCGGGCATCTCGTAGTGCGAAGACATCCTCATCAGTTTCATCATCTCCCACGTAGAGAGCCGTGCTGCAGTCAAGTCTGCGCATATACTCCAGCAATGCCGTCCCCTTGTGTGACGCCGTCGGCGGCATCACATTGACGACGGACTTCCCGAGGACAATGCGAGGAGGAGGAGACAATTCAGCAATGATGCGAGAGATCAGCACCCGGGCCTCGTCTCGCTGATCGACCGTTCGATAATGGAACGAGAGCGAATAGGATTTATTCTCGACGACCACACCGCTTCGAGTCAGCTCATCCTGAAATCGTCCGGTGATCAATCCCAGCCATCCGGAACTGGTCTCGCGGACTTGCTGGATATCCTCCTGGCGCGTGTGAGGGCCTTCTGAACCATGGTTCCCGATCAAGTGAGGCACGGCAGTCCCGACACGTGAGCGCAAGTCCTCCACGGAGCGTCCCGAGATAATGGCGGTGGGAGCGCGCTTCGCGAGTTTCTCGAGCCAGAAACGGATGGGACGCGATAGCCTCGCCGCATGATGCTCTCGGACGATCTTCGCCAGAGTCCCGTCAAAATCAAATGCATACAGAGAACGACCGTTCCGGAGCGCTCCGAGGTCGCTTCGTCCTGTTTCCGTCAATAAATAGTCCATCGTCCGTCCATCAACTCAATAAACTCGGCCGCCGCACCTGTTGCATGACTCGCTCCTTTTGTCTCATGCGTGCGGCATCGATCAGCATACGGCCAGCCCAGCGATACACGTTGAACTCCTGGATTAGTCCGCGCATGCTCTGCATCCTGGCCCGCTGCTCCACCTTCGGCATCGTCAGGCCAAGGTGAAACGCGGCTGCAAATTGATCGATGTCATAGGGATTGATGACAAGTGCCTCCGTCAGTTCCCGAGCGGCTCCGGTGAATTGACTCAGAATCAACACTCCCTGCTCGTCGTCCCGCGCACCGACGAACTCTTTAGCAACCAAATTCATGCCGTCATGGAGGCTGCTGACTACGCAGATGTCTGCTCCGCGATAGCACTCGCAGATCTGAGACGCCTCGTGATGCTGAATCCGCAAGCAGATCGGTTCATACCCGTCTCGCCCAAACCGCTTGTTGATCTGCTCGGCCAGGGCATAGACCTGGCCGGTGAAATGTTGGTACTGCTCGATCATGGAACGGCTGGGAGCGGCAATCTGAATAAAGGTAAACTTCCCGATCCATTCCGGCTGGAGTTCCAGCAATCGTTCCACGGCCATGAACCGCTCCAGGATCCCCTTCGTATAATCCAGACGCTCGACCCCAAGGCCGATGAGGCGATCAGGAGGCATCCCACACAGCTCCCGCAACCTGGTTCGGCATTCCGGGACCGGCGGTTGGTCCCGCAACCATTGCAGCGGCCACTCAATGGAAATCGGATAGGGGTTGACCGCGGTCATCTTCCCCCCATAGGAAACCGTTGAACTATTTCGATCGATGCGTGCCTCGAGTATCCGATCAACACAGTCGATGAAGTTGTTGCAGTGGACTCTGGTATGGAACCCCAGAATACTGCTTCCGAGCAGCCCTTCCAGAATCTCCTGCCTCCAAGGACAGATCCCGAAACTTTCCGCGTTGGCCCAGGGAATATGCCAGAACATAATGATCGTCGCGGTCGGCAATCGATCTCGGATGAGCTTCGGAACCAGAGCGAGATGGTAATCCTGAACGAGCACAACCGGATTGTCGGTCGTGGCCTCCTCGTAGACGGCCTGAGCAAAACGCTCATTGACGGCGACATAGTGTTTCCAATCGGATGAACGGAACGTGGGCCGGACGTGGGCGATATGGCAGAGCGGCCACAACCCCTCGTTGGCAAACCCGTAATAGTAGCCGGCCTCCTCTTCGGCGGTCAGCCACACACGCCGGATCTCATAGGTGGGGTGCGCCGGCGGAACACTGACATGGTTGCGACCGTCCACTACCTCTCGATCCGCGGATCCGTTCCCATGCGCGACCCATGTCCCGGAGCAGGCGCGCATCACCGGCTCAAGCGCCGAGACAAGCCCACTTGCCGGCACCTGCACGACGATTTTCTGATCTTGCCAATAGTGGGCATAGGGCTGCCGGTTGGACACAATCAGCACCTGATCGCCCGCGAACTGTTCATGAAGAATGGATTTGAGGCTAGTCGGAGACCAGGAAATCTGAGTCTCATCACGCATGCGGCGATCAGTTTCAAGAGCCTGAACCAACGAGCGTAAGTCCTTCGCCAGCGGCTGGAGTTCCGGAGCATGTTGCTCCTGCGTCAGAGGGCTCAGTAGTCTTTCTCCTTTGACCATAGCTCGAACCCCGGCCACCCACTCTTTCCAGCTGAAGTGTGCGACCAACACCGTGACGAGCGAGATCACCGCCGTCAGCCCTGCAAATAAATAAAAGACGTAGCGCTTCGTATCGCTGCTCCGTTGTTGGATAAACCGCATGTCGTGGAGAAGGAGAAGCCGTCCAAGTCGGCGCCCATTGGATTCGATGGACGCCGACATGATATGGAGCGGTCCACTACTGAACGACCGTAGGGTCGAAGAGTTGGGAGCAAGGTTCTGAGTATCCCGACAGGTGACATCCTGCGGATAGGCCTGGGTCTCATAGAGCAGGTGATTCTCGAGGTCGCAAAAACCCAGGGCATACAGCCGCTCATCCTGAATGATGCGCGTAAAATAGGCAGAGATCTTCTCGTTAGAGTTCCTGACCAGAAGATCCGCCAGCGGTCCTTCCATGGTATTGACCATGAGCTTGGACCGCATATCAAGATCACGGACAAACCATTTCAATTCAAGTGAATCGACAAGCGGGATGACCCCATAAGCGATCACAGCCAACACGATCACCAGGGGAAGCACAAACCGCAGAGAGAGCGCAAGCAGTCTCATAGAAACAAGGTAGTTTACTTTCGCGGATAAATCAAATATGGTCACTGCGTGTATCAGTACGGCCTCATCGGAAACTGCCAAATTTCCGCGCTGATCAGCGCACAAGGGTCCATCGACTGGCTGTGCCTCCCGAGACCCGACAGCCCACCAATCTTCGGGAAAATCCTGGACCAGGAGGGTGGCCAATTTTCCATCTCTGCGTCTGTCCCGTCCTCGGAAACAACCACGACACAGCAATACCTCTCGAACACCAACATATTAGTGACCACCGTCTCGTTACCCAACGGGGATGCCTTCCGGATTACCGATTTTTGCCCTCGCTTCCTGCAATATGGCCGCATCTATCGTCCAGCCGCCTTATTTCGGATCGTCGAGCCGCTGAGCGGATCACCGTCGATTCGTGTCTGTTGCCAGCCGGTCTCCGGTTGGGAGAAAACGCCGGTTCGGTCTGTCCGCGGCAGCAGCCACCTTCGGTATGATATTCGAGGAGACTACTTGCGGCTGCTCACGAATATGCCGCTGACATACCTCTGCGGGGAAACACCGGTCCTCCTGACGTCGAAGATGTACTTCGCACTGACGTGGGGACTCGGGATTGAAGATGATCTCGTCAAAGTCAGTCACGAATTTCTCGATCAGACGACCAAATACTGGCAGACCTGGGTCAAGCAGTGCTCGATCCCGGTCATCTATCAGGAGGAGGTCATCCGCTCGGCCCTCGCACTGAAACTCCAATGTTATGAGGATACCGGAGCAATTCTCGCCGCGCCCACCACCAGCTTGCCCGAGGAACCAGGCGGTCCTCGAAATTGGGACTATCGCTACTGCTGGCTGCGCGATGCCCATTTCTCGCTTTCGGCGTTTCACAATCTCGGCCAGTTTGAAGAGATGGAAGGCTTCCTGAAGTTTCTCCTGAATGTAGGTTATGCCTCTGAGCAATCACATGATCGCTTGGCGCCGGTGTATAAACTCAGTCAGGATCTGCCTCTTCCGGAAACTGAGCATGCCAACTGGCAAGGCTTTCTTGGAAGCCGGCCCGTACGAAGCCATAACCAGGCAGCCGAACATGTACAGAGCGACGTCTACGGAGAAATGATTCTCACGCTGGCTCCGATCTTCTTTGACAATCGATTCATTGACCTGCGGACGAAGGATCATGAAGCGCTGGTCGCTAATTTGGTCCGCCTCTGTGAACGAAGCATCTCTCAGCCGGATGCCGGACCATGGGAGATTCGTAATGGCTGGAAGGAGCATTCGTTCACGAATCTCATGTGTTGGGCCGGACTAGACCGGGCCTACCGCATGCAGCGGGCTGGGTTTCTCCTTGATCTACCGACCAACCTAGACACAGCCCGCGCGCGAGCGGCAAATGCTTTACTGCAAGCCACCAAGGACAAATCCCTCCGAAATGGGCCGACTGACGAGAGTTACGACGCCTCCTTAGCCCAATTGGCCATTCTCGGATTTCCAGATCGAGAGGTGTGCGATACGACGATCACGCAGATCAAGCAAGCCCTCGCCGTGCGCCAAGACGGAAAGGAGACGGGGTTTTTCTTCCGCTACCTCCGGCAGGACGATTTCGGTAAGCCTCAGTCGAGCTTTGTCATTTGCTCATTCTGGGTCGTTCAAGCGCTCGCCAAACTGGGTCGTCTCGCTGAGGCGAAGCAGATCATGAACCAGATTCTCACCGGAGCCAATGGCGTCGGGCTCTTTGCCGAGCACTTCGTGCCGGACACTCGCGTCCAACTCGGAAACTTCCCGCAGGCCTATTCCCACGTCGGCTTAATCAACGCCGCGTTCGCCGTCAGCCCTCCGTGGAGTGACGTACTGTAGCAGCACAGTGAACGTATCCGCCCTCTTCCATTAGTGCATTCCCGAAACAGAAAGTTGAGTCTCTGCAATAAGTGCCGCAGTGAGAGGCTTATCATTCTCCTTTCAAGCCCATACAGCATAGAAGAGGTGTCGGGTCATCCCAAGAAAAGCATACTGGTGGGTTGAAGACTCTTTCCGGCGGCGTCAATGAAGGAATGAGCCGCCGGAACGCACGAAGTGCGATTTGGTGACGATTGGGGCTATGAAGTCTTGATCGAGAAAATGCGAACTTATGCGGAAAGATGGATGTCAATTGTGGAACCTCATTCCTGATATCGATCTGTAATGACTATTGCTATTCAACCTGAGCAGACTCTTGGCTCCGCCTCCGAAAACCTACAGTAGAATGGTGTCTCGTACGATACCAAGTTAAGAGTTGAATCAATTTAATTAAGGCAGCATTTCTTGTATTTGCGTCCGCTGCCACACAGACAGGGATCGTTCCGGCCAACCTTTTTCACTCGATTCTGTTCCAGCATCAACGCATCAAGAGCCCGATTGATAGGCATTGCCGCTTGCATTCCTTTGGTCTTCTCATCCATGTTCTCATCCTGAATCCACGGGAAGATCAAAGAGACACCAAACTTCACGTCCGGTCCAGACGAACTCATGCCAAGCCCAAACCATTTCCCAGACTTCTCTCTATACTTACGAAGCCTGCAGTAGGATTCAAGGCGAGAGCCTGCCACGTGTACTGGCTCATCAGTGCAGTGGAAGGTAATGCCGAAGCCTTCCTTAAATGCGAACGTAGCGTCATGCACCTGGCCGTCTGCGCGTGTGCGAGCTGCCAACTTCTCTACAGCACAGCTTATATCATTGATAGTCTGTTCGCTCATCGCTAGAAGCAAGAAACCGAGGTCGATGGTTGCCGGGTCTGGCCTGGCTTCAATTTCTTTCACGACCCGACCAACCGTCGTTGCTTTGAATCGAGTCAGAACACCATCGGGCGTAGCGGCTCCTTGCATCCCAGCACGTCTGACTGCCATTGCGATGTCTAGCCCTGCCGAAAAGTTATCATCTAGATGCATCACGTTAATGTCAGGCTGGACCCACAGGTTTTGGGTGAGGTGGTAACCAAGAATTGTCAGTTCTTGTGACGCAATGAGCTGCTCGGCATGGTTGACCCGGCGATTCACATAGCTCAAGAACTGCAGGGGTGACTGCAGCATTTCGGTCAGGGCGTCAACGGCAAATACGTCCATCACCAACGGTGCTTGTACACGATCGATTGACTCTGTCTTCAGAAACTGCCGTGCCTGAAAGCTCAAAGCAGGGTAATGATCACTGACGACACAGAAGATGTATATTTCCTTGATATCATTTGGCAATGCAACAACATGCCCATCTGCGGCTCTCAGCTTGTGTAGCTTGCCGAGTAGGCTTTTGGCGCACACAGTTCCCTGGTCATAGGCCATCTGTACCGCTTTCATGAAGTCATCGCGGATAACGCGATCATTTCCCTTTCTCGACTCTTGAGATAATCGCTTTGATTTCGCCTGCACTATGACGACCCGGTTACCCCAGACAACAAGTACGTCAATATCCGAGACTTTTGCCGCCTTGGTTTCGAAAACATCAACGTTTCGATGAACATGATCAGCCCCAAAAACCAAGCCAAGACGGTCGGCTATAAAGTTCTCGGTGAAGTCACCACGGTTCTTGGTGAGAGTTGGTTGATACAGTTTGTCTTGGCCCATCCAGTAGAAGGGTGCTTCATAAATGGCCTCGGCCAGTGAATAGAATTGCAGCGCTAGGAACTCTCCGCTTGGCATCCGCAGCAAGGGAGTTGCCGTAATGACGTTGAAGTCATACAGTGCGTTGAACCCAGCATTGTGCTCTGTGGATGGTAGCTCAAACGCCCCGAGTATTCGTTCTATCAAGTCGGCGGAGAGGTTCGCTTTCACTGCAATATCATTGGCGGTGAAGGAGAAAAGAGGAAGCATAGTCCATTCGTCTGGATGCTGCTCTGGGGTCTATGCTGAAACCTCGTTTTGCCGCAAGCCACGCTGCGTCGGCTGCGTATTTTTTGACGGCCAGCTCGAGGTATTGGAAGTCGTAAGCGGCTTCCGCGCTATAAAAGATGGGTTCTCGCAGAGCTGCTCCCCGCTCAAACGGGTTGAAGCCGTTCTCCACCGCTTCCTTAGTTGAACCTAACCAGAACTCGCCAGCGAGACAGTGATGCAACTCTTCAAGGAGTCGCTCTGTCGCATCCATATACCCCTGCACTATCTTCGGGGTAGGAAGGCTCCAGTTGATATCCGCCTTGATCATCAAGCCGAGCAAGGTATTGATCTCCGTTCGGATGAGCCGCGAGGGAGAAAACATCTTGCTCAGATCGGCTTTCTCCAATTTTCCTTCGTAGAGTATTACGTTGTCCCGGAAGCAAAAGTATGCAACAGCATGCACATAGCCAGGCCGGCAACAGAGCGCCGCCAGCTCGGAAAAGACTTCTTGTTCCGATCGAGCTGCTTTTTTCATAGTCAACTTCGCTTCCAGCCTGGCTAATTCGGTTGCCGAAATTACAAAGTCTACAACCAGTCCTGGTCCATCGCTACCTGCTGCTCTGCGTCACCTAGGTGCCAATCGGCAATATATCTTGACAGGTCAAAGCAAGGAAAACGACAAAGAGCCAAGCGGGCCTGATCAGTTAGTCAGTGTGTTACCCAGAGATCCCAAGTAACACCTACTAGCGCGCCAGCATGCGCAAAATGCGAGATCAGAGCAGAATCACAGGAGGGTTTTATCCGGCGGCATCAGGGAAGAGAGGCTTCGCCTGATAAGCCGCCGAGATTAAAACAAAGACACTGGTGGTGTTTATCCGCGGACGCCAGTTCGATAAAACGAAAAAGAGCCCGCGGGTCAACCGAAGGTTGGTATGGTGGAGGCGAGGGGAGTTGAACCCCTGTCCGAAGATCGTCAGTGCACTGCGTCTACATGTGTAGCCGATAATTTAATTTTCGCAGCCATCCACGCCTATCGGCAGGCTTAGAACAGCCACTAGCCCAGAAAGTTCTCGTCCTCAGCCGCTGAGCACCAGCCTTGGACCAGCCCGCTGCATCGCGCTCTTCCACCCCCGCGGGCATCAGATGGAAGAACGTCGCAGTTAATTAAGCTGCGAGTGCCAGTTCTTGATTGGCAGTTGCATTTTCCCGGAGGGTTACGAGTCCCCGAGAGCTCGACATGCGACAGTGACTTCAGTATCCCCGTCGAAACCGGTCGCCCCCTTTCGGCACTGCTTGCCTCAGCCTTAACCTCAGTCATCAACCTTCGTGTTGATGATAGGCATGATACCGCACCAGTCAATGGGAATCCACCTGCCAACGGTTTCCCACCCATGGGTATTGTATCGAGGGCGCCACCGCACCCTTTTATGTTTTTTCTACTTCATCCAGGCTCGGCCGGATGAGGTACGGGCCATAGACACACGCAAAGAGTAGGTAGGCCCCACTCCAACAGAGCGCAGACAGGCCAAGTAGCGTATAGGTGAGAGCCGTAGGGATATCGTCGTTGGGGGCAAAGATTCGCAGGAACGCCCCGACATTGATCAGCACATACATCGACACAGTAAACCCGTCAGCATGCCGCGGTCGTCCCGTGTGGCCGAGACTCGCGCGAGTCATCACCGCGAGCGTCATCGCGCCCATCGCTCCAGTGGTGAGGAGATGAACCGCGTTTTCAGGAGAGAAACCAACCCCTAGGATCGATGCCCCAAGGGCGATGAGAAACAGCGCCACCCATCCATACCCGATGTGCAGAATCAGCACGAGTGGTTCCTTCCAGGTCCTCCACCCTCCCCAACGGAGCAGGCGCACCACGCTCGCCACACCGGCAACCAGCAACATGACTCCCGCCGCCACGCTCTCCGGCTGAAGAACCCACGCGATGACTCCCACGAGGACCGAGAGAATCGCGACGCCATCCGCCAGAGAAAACACTTCCGGCAGCTTTGCAATGTTCCTGTCTGCCAAGAACTCACGGGTAAATGTCGGCGTGAGGCGTCCACCGATGATGGTCAACATGAGCGTCATCACCGACAGCGCGAAGCGCTCTGGGAAGTCCGTAGGCGCACCGCGCAACGCCGCCACGTGGAAAAACATATTTGCACAAGCATACAAGCTGACCAATATGCCAATGGGCGCTCGGTCCCAGCTCCCCGCTGCCATAATTTCTCGCCAGACATAGGTGGCCAAGATAACCAAAAACGCTCCATCCACGACGGCAGCTGTCGTCGCTCCAGCCCATGGGAAAGCCATCAGGAGCCGTCCGCCTAGCCACAACAGGAACAGCAATAGGAGCGGCACCCCTCTCAGCGGCATCCGATCTGTCCAGTTAGGCATGGCCGTAAGGAGAAATCCCGCGATCAACGCTGGCAAATACCCGAACAACATCTCATGGACGTGCCACTCACGCGGGGAATACAAAAAGAGCGCTTGAGTCTTCCCTGCAAACAAGGCGACCCAGATAAGAACGGATAGAGCAGCAAACAGCGCAGCACCCAGGAAGAACGGGCGAAACCCATACGATAAGAACGCCGACCCGGTATAGCGGGGAAAGGTCGGTTCGTCGTTGTCTTGTTGCTCCGCTGCAGCCGGCTGGCCAACTATCTGGATCTCATTCGATGACATAGAGATTGATTCTCGTGTGTGGGTCAGAGGCCTGTCAACCGAGGGCGAGCGTCAGACTGGCAGGCTGCCGGTCTCATGTCGGACGGTCCAGAAACCGTTTGGATGCGGGATAGGTGCTCCAGAGCAGTTCGAGCGTGATGGATGTCAACAGGGCCGCGAGTTGTTTGGGTTTCTTGTCCGTTCGGGGCATCAGTTCTTGCTCCCGCAAACGTGTCCACTGTTCATGCAGAGTGGCACGCTGCCCTGAGACCAAAGTTTTCACCTTCGTGATCCAGAACCTGGGGTCTTCGGGATCCGCAACGTACTGCCCCTGGCCTCGGCCGAAGTGGGCGATGGCCAGATATCGGATAATGACATCTTGAACCAGCAAATCCAGATAGTCATCTGACCACATGACCGGGGTCTGCTGGTGGCCTGCCTGCCGCTCCGCCCAGGCTTCTCCTCCGAAAAAGCCGAGGACGCCTCCGACCACGGCCCCAGCGACTGTAAACAGGCCCATGCTGACCCCACCCGTCGCCGCATCCAGATGGAGCCCGGCATAGGCCCCGCTGGTCAAGGCTCCACCGATTCCCCCGATAGCAGTCCCGCTAAGAGTTGCTTCGCCCCAACTCTGCCCGCCTCGTAGCACTTCGACGTGTTCCATTCTGGCCTGGATCATACCGATCGCATCCCCTTCCAGACCATGTAGAGCAATGACCGCTTTCGTGGTCGTCCCAACCTCGTTCACCAGATCCTTCAAGAGGCCATCGACAGCCTGTTGCTTCTGCTTATCCATCGGTGAGCCGTCACCCCTGGTCATCACCCGCGACCTCGCAGCGCGTGCTACCAACATGGCCCACTGCTCCATCGCCGCATGAAAGATGGTCAAATTCGAGGTTTGCCAGACGGCGAATAATCGATTCATGAGCTGGCGATCGTGAGAAGGGAGAAGCGACTGAATGGTCTCGAACAGAATGCCTTCCTGGACCCAGCAGCGGCTGAATGCATCAAGGCTGTGCACACCCCTGACGAAGCCATAGCTGGCAAAGTAGTCCTTCCAGGGTTGTTCGAGACGCTGCTGTTCTGCACGGTCCTTGGGGGGGCCGGTTTGGTTCAGCAGAACGATGACGGGCTTCCCGATCCATTCCAGCAGTTGCAATTCCGGCGCGATGTATCCGGCCATGCGTGGTTCTTCGGTCGCATTCACCAGATAGAGGACGACGTCCGCTTCTTGCTGGACATTCAACACCGCCTGTTGGGCACACCATGAAGGCCGGTCACGAAATCGATCCCACACTTCCGTCACAATCCGTACGATCGGATTCTTGGCCCCCTGCAACCGAGAGAGGATCTTTTGACAGTTGGGAAAGCCGGGCGTATCCCAGAGCTGGAGAGACTCCCCTACGTCCGTTTCCAGCACCGTGTACTTTTGATTTTCGAGCGTGACATGAGCCCGATCGGCGACGAGGCCGATATCCTTCCGGAGCAGCGTTCTGGCCTATGGGAAATCAAGGAGAGGGCGATCTGCGATTTCAGGGTACTCATTGTGCTCCCCGAAAATCACCAGGCCATAAACAGTCGGGCAAGACGCGCAGTTCCCCATCCGGGGGACTGGAAGGATCTCGGTATTTCAAGGCTTGAAGTCCACACGCTTTCACCAGCGTCATCCAGGCCTGACACCTTTCTTTCAGACGCCTCTCATGGTCGATCTGCGCATAGGCCTCGCAATCCAGGAGGACCAGCAGCATATTCGGTCGGCCTCTGCCTCGGATCGTAGCTTTCAACTCCTCCAAAAATTCGCTGTGCGTTTCCTCGGGAGCCTGAGCCACGTTGAACATAACCGCGGCGCACAGGCCTCGATCCGGGTCGGCCGGAAAGTGTGGATGGCGGTCGCCGTATTGGACCGAGCTCCCTACATGGATGTCGGCCAGAACGCCGAAGGCATCGCTGAGGAATGTCATCAGTCGATCTTCCTCCTTCACGCGATGGCTATAGGCCAGCACCTCGACGAACAACCCTTTTCCGCGATAGGGATTCAGCAGACGCTGAAAATAAGGCTCGTTGCTCGGCATGTGCACATCGGCAGCCAGACGGGTCTTGCGAAACCATGCGGTCACGGCTAACACCGTTCGCGGTAGGACAATGAACAGCACCGCCGTCATCGCCCAGAAATGAATCCAGACCGCCGCATTGGCCATGGCCGCGCCTCGCAGCTCGGCGATGGCTTCCACGCTTGGCATGGGGATCCTCAACAGCCAACTCGCCGGTGCGAATAAAAAGGAGAGGAACATGTGGACTCCCTCGGCCTCCATGAACGTGCTGTCCCATCCGGCCTTGTACAGAAAACTGAAGCCTCGCAGATAGAGCCCCGCCATCACACCGATCGCCAGTGCAGCCGCAGCCGCATGGAGCAGGCTGCGGGCATGGGTGATCAATAGGTCGCGACCGCTCTGAAGTAGGTGCGCGGCATAGGACGCAAGCGATGCTGCGATCCATTGTACTTCGTCGGGACTCTGCGCACGATCAGACCGAAGTCTGCTGAGCCGCCCCTTCACGACCAGTCCCAAGAGCCATTCCACCAACCCCGGTAGGCCTGGCTGCGACCGATCTCGTGACGGTCGGGGTACAACCATGTTGTAGAGCAAACCGATATAGGCCACCGCATTCCAGAGCAAGAGCGTGAGAAGAGGAAAATTCAGGAGGTTAATGTGGCCAGTTGGTCCGATAGGGTCGGCGAGGAAGCCTCCCACCAGAGCACAGCCGATCAGCAACGTGACCGGAATCTTGATCCGTAGGGCGGCGAAAGCTGAGTTGAACACAGGATGCTTCTGCGTCAGCCGATCGACAATGTGCTCGGCCCGTTCAATAACCCGAGCTTCACCAGCCCGCATTGGATCCTCTGCGGCCGAGCGGTCTCTCGGATCGTCTCCATGCCGAGGCAGCTCCCGTTCGTACCGCAAGATAAACTTGTGGTCGGGGTCATGTTCTTCGCAGGCCTGAGCCAGGAGCACCTTGGCAAGCTGGGCAAACGTCATGGGCGGCTAATTATATTTTCGCTGTTCACAATCGAGACGTGCAGGATCACCGGCTTTCCTCACACTCATGCCTCTCTTGGCCTCCATCTCGTCCACAAACACTTTCGCCATGCCATAATTCAGGGCATTATCGGGACCTAAAACAGTTCCGTCAATGATAGGTTCAAGACGGCGTCGCGCTTCGTGAAACGCAGAAGTTCGTCCGTCCATTGGGCAAAGACGGTACATACCTCCTCAACAGAACACCGACAGCAGTCCTACATTGCCTGATTGACTTCGATGACAGCAAGATCACAGTGATCAGACCCCACCTTGGTTATATACGTACGTATTGCTGTATCGTTTTGGCTCTCAAGGCGTATCGATTGAGATACCATCCGCAACCAGAATGTTTGACGGAGTCGACTGTTCGCTGGCAAGGAACGTGGGAAAGTCTCGCTATTAATGGCCTCAATCGCCTCAACCTCGTCGCAGTTTTCATCTTGGCATCATCATTGCGTGTGGAACTGGTACAGGACGAGCAGAATCATCCGTGCTCGTCCAATTATCAAGGAGGAATCACCATGACATGCACGAGATGCAGCGGCTTGATGGTTGAGGATCACTTACTGGATATGAAAGAAAGTTATGTGCCGATGTGGATGCGGGGTCTGCGCTGCGTAGTCTGCGGCAATATCGAGGATCCCCTCATCCATTATAATCGGATGATGCACGAGGCTCGAAGAATCAGAAGGCGCGCGTCGCGTGTGGCGCAACCAGTGCTTCGGCCGGCAGAAGCGGCATAGTTGGAATATGAAGCGACGCAACGTGCTCGCCATGGCTCGCCCCCCGTTCGCCCGGCAGTAACAGACAGGCACGGGCCATCGGCTGCGCATCCAACGCCGCGTGAGACTGCCGCCGGCAGGGTTCCCTCACGAGGAGCTGAGAATCGACAGTCAAAAGCCAATCGCGCAGAGGACTATTGAGCTCCATTGACCACTGCTAAGATCCTCCGGCGAAACGAGATGTAGGAAGAACCTGTTGCTCGGGCGATTCGACTACTGAGACGGGCAGACTCAGCTAAGGGTAGAATTGTTTTCCTGAGACCTGGACCTTAACAGAGGAGTTCCTCTATGAAACGTTTAAGCGACCTCACTGATTACGTATCAATTCTCCCCTACGCGAGCGAGATTTTTGGCGTATATCAGCCATTAATCGGGTGGAAGTCCAAGCGAATCGAAGCGCGCTTCGGTGATGGCCTCGCCCAGGACAAACGGCAAAAAAAGGCGCTCAGATAGTGTCTTACTGGATACCATTTCGCAAAGACTCCCTCCCCACGAACAGATTAAGGATGATGAGTGGGCGCAACATCTTACTGAAGAGCGCCTCAACATTTACCTAGTCGAGTTTGTTCATCCCCACTATCGCCGCAGCTTCACCGATCTCTGCACGGAACTCCATCAGTTCGGTGGCCATCTAACGCGTGACAAGATGACGATCGAATCTTTGAAGTCGTCGGTTTCTCAACAATTGAACTACGAGTCAGCCTTGGCTGGAGCCCTCCACTTGTTGTTTGCGGAAAAACAATTCAGTACGATCAAGGACCTGTTCTTCTCAACGCTGTCGCAAAGCCAAACCGCGCTCGCATTGGCCAAAATTCTTTCGGCAACGAATAGCGCGGACGCCTACCTAGCTCTCGACAACCTTGACCCCAAAAATCAAGAACATATACGGAGTGTGGCGCTCTCTCCGATTAGCGTGGTGCATTTATATCGTCAGTTCTTCTTCGAACTTGACACGTTTCTAGGAACACCAGTGAGCCATGTGTGGATGAGCCCCGGCTCGACGGTGGAGCTAATCGAAACCCATACGACAAGAACCCTCGTAGAGCGCACGGTAGAGACTTCACTTGAAACCACCATAAAATCAGAACAGTCGAGAACCGACAAAGAAGAGCTGTCTGACGCCACGAAAGAAGACAACAAACAAGATATCAAGCTTGGGGCGAGCGTGACGGCCAAATACATGTCCATTACGGCGACAGGCAGCTTTGACTTTGCCTCTTCCCAGCAAACTTCACGAGAGAAGTCGTATAAAAGAATGCGAGAGCAGTCAGAAAAGCTCTCTTCCGAGATTCGCAAGAACTACAAATCCACTTTCAAGATAGTGACGGAAACAACTGACACATCGAGCAAACGCTATGTTCTTAGCAACACGACCGACAAACTTATCAACTATGAACTGCGCCGAAAGATGCGCCAGGTAGGGGTACAAGTACAAGACATCGGGACATATCTCTGTTGGCAATCCTATGTTGATGATCCAGGTGCCGCATTGGGTGTGGCAGAGCTCGTTCATATCGCCAAGAAGCCCGACCTAGAGGATCCTCCCCATCCAGACAAAATTGTTCCTCAAAAGGACTTTTCACAGGAAATCCAGCCCGTTCGAATTCCATTTGTGCCGACCAATGATCACGATGACCGCGGAGAGGATTATGACTATGGAGCCGAACGGAACGAAGATGATGAAGAGGACAAGTACCGTATTCAATGGGAGTTCCCTCAAACGGTCTCGTGCGACAAACCCGAATATGAGTTCCATGACGTTCAGCTCCAGGTTACTGATGGCAATGCGGTTGTGGAGGTTCGCGACAAAAAGGCAGAAGGAAACAGGGGCAGCTTCACCATCATTCTGAAGCATGTGCATTTCGGTGATCGCGATGCCATCATGGTAAAACCGACAATTTTCTGGAAGTCGACCCAGGACGTTACGAAATTGGAGGAGGAGAACGCAAAACAGTTAAAAGAATTCAAGGTTAAAGAAGCGAAAGCCTATCACGACGCGTTCATCGTTGCCGCCAAAGACCGTGTGAAGTTAGCCAGCAAGATCGGCCAACGTCCGTCAGACGAGTTACGTGAAGAGGAGCGCATCGTCGTCTATCGCAAGCTCGTCCAAGAGATGCTGATGAAAGGCATTGCCCTTCCTGATGACGCTACTCGACATGTTGTCGCTGAACTGATCAATAATATCTTCGATGTCGATAAGATGCTGTATTTCGTGGCTCCCGAATGGTGGCGTCCTCGGCTTCATCAAAGTCACCAGAGTTTAGGCCAATACGCGGGACCGACAGCTAATGCCGTTCAATCTACGCTCGGTAGTCTAAACGTGTCGAAATCGCTAGCGGTGAAAATTGCGGCTGTTCCGGCCTTCGCCAAGAGCGTTCTAAGCACCGCCTTGGGCAGCGCACAAAGAGAGACGCCGCTGAACGAGCATGTCGTGGGGTGGGGAGGGACCAAGGAGAACCGTGAAGACAACTACTACATTACGGAAGACTCCGACCCTGCAAAATTGGGAAGTTCGCTTGGCTGGCTATTGCAGCTCGATGGCGACAATATGAGAAATGCCTTTTTAAATGCGCCTTGGGTAAAGGTCGTCATCCCTATCAGGCCAGGGAAGGAGGAAGCGGCAGGCAATCCACTCGATGGACAAAAACTCCTCGATGTTATTTTCGACTTGGGGAAGAAGATTAAGCAGAAGCATGAGGAGGGGATCAAGCTTGGCAAATACCCCAAACCACAAGAGCTTGATAAACCAGAATTAGTAGACAACGACAACACTGTTACTTCAACCCCGATTGACAGGGTCTATGAACATGGCTTTTACCCGCTCAAAGGAGGATTCAAGGCTAAAGTTGAGCAAAACTACGACATGGTCGCCCAATGGATAGAAGTCCTGCCTACGGACCAAGTCGTGCCGGTTGAAGTAAAGTATGACCCAAAGACAGGACGACAGATGTAACACCATACACTCGGTGCTCGGTCAGATCTCATAATTTCTCGCCTTTGCAAATAAAGGCGAGCGTGCCCCTTATGCTGTCGTTATTGCCCCCAAGACACGGAGCATAGAGTTTCATGAAAGTTGGATTTAACTATCCGATGTCTTTCAATAGGTTCGGGGCAGACATCGGACCGAATCCACATTGTTCACTGCGGCAATGGGTAACAGAGCAATCGCTTGTCGCCAAAGGAGCCGTAGGGAGCGTACCGCTTCCCCCACTTTTCGAGAATCTTGACCGTAATCTCGCCAATCTAAAAAAAATGGGGATTTATGTCGTGCGGTTTTTCCTCTTGGCGAATGGCTTCAACTGGCTCGGTCATGGCCCAATTCTCAGAGGGCATAACGGCCCGAATTCAACACTGCCGTATCACAATTGGGAGTTTTCCCCTTTATTGAGTTTGGATCCGCGGTTTGCTCTTCATTTCGAAAAGCTGCTCGTGAGTTTCCGCAACGCTGAACTACTCATTATTCCGTCCCTCATAAGCTTTGAATTTACTGGCAACAGCAGAATGCGGGATGAAAAAGGCTTGGCGCCAGGGGGACGAGCTGATTGCATTAAGGACGCCGGCAAGCGGCAAATATTTTTGGGCACGGTATTGAATACTCTGCTCAATGCCTCAGCTCGATATAAACAACAGATTTATGCTTGGGAAGTAATCAATGAGCCTTACTGGTGTTACTCGCCAATTGGTCCGCTCTCTAAAGCACCTAGCGATGTTATGAAGGCCAACCCAGATACACTTGTGGGTTTTGCTAGGCATCCGGAGGTCGATCAGGACGAAATGAATACATTCATCGGAGAAGCAATTCAGTTGATCAACGCAAAAGGCTTCCCATCAACCGTGGGGCATAGATTTTTTCGAGATTTAGAAGAAAGAAAATCGTTGGATTGGCAGACTTTTAAACCGCCACAGAGTTACCTCTACTATGCGGGAAGCAAACCCCAGTTTCACTATTATGCAAAGCCGGCGTTGGGATTTGGAGATCCCTACCAGATCAAGGATCAAGGTCTCTTTAATGCGGTAGCAGGAGGAATTTCCCCCAAGCCATTTCTGGGAGAATTTGATTCTGACCTAAACAGTTTTGGGAATCCCTGGCCCGAGCTACAGGGTAATGACACCACGTTAAGGCGGTTGCGGTTACTTGAAAGTCAGGGTTGTGAACTCGCATTGCTCTGGCCGGATAAAGGGACGCCTTCAAAAGATGATCGGCCTGACCCTATCAAATTAGCTTCTGTCACCCGCCAGGCTATCGTTAATTTTACTGGCGGAACGATGCCACCTCCAAACGAATGACCGCACAGGATACCCCTCCACGCTGACAGATCCCCCGAAAACAACGGCACTTAATAATGAGAGCCGCTCGATGGCTTCCGCGGTCTTCGACGAACGAAAGACCGTACGCAACCAAGCGCAATAGCGGATTGCAAGATCCGACACTCACCCTGAAGCTTTGTCGAGTTGCAAGAAATTCGCGCAACTTCCAGGACTGAAGGCATACCGTGAAGTACGACGGCACTTCTCACAGGTAGGAGCGTCGAAATCGCGTATGGCTATTGCTCTCCATTGACGATGGCCAACACCCGCCGACCGTAGCGTTCCGCTTTCATCTCGCCGATACCCGGAATCTCTAACAAGGCTGCCGGCGTCCCCGGCTTGTAGCCAGCAATGGCCTTCAACGTTTTATCGTGAAAAATCAGGAACGGCGCCACTCCTTCTTCCTCGGCCAGTTCAGAACGGAGTTGCCTGAGCCGTTCAACCAGTTGTCGATCCGGCATTGACGCCTGAGCGATGCCTACGAAGGCGGCAGACGAGCGACGCGGCTTGTTCGCCGATACATCGACCTGAGGTTCCTCTCCCTGTGGCAATGCCACCGCACAAATCCCTTGCAGTACCTCTCGCCCCATCGATGTCAATTCGAGAGTGGGATACTCGGTACCCTCGATTCGAAGATACCCTGACTGAATGAGGTTCTTCACCAGACCAGTCACAACCGGCTTGGTCTGTGCCCGACAGATACCGTATGTCGGACAGTTTTCTGCGCCAGAGGCCACCAGCGCTTTTGAACGGCTCCCACGAAGCATGTCGACGATGCGGCCCATGCCGAACCGCCCCATGCACCAGGACACGGTTTCCAAGATGGCCTTCGCGGAAACCTCGGTTGTGTGTGAGATCGAGCGGCCAGGCTGTTGCACCGGCGCGACACAACGATCGCACAGGCCGCAAGGGCCCAACGCCAGCTCGGCGTCGTCGCTGAAGTACTCAAGAATCGCGAGCTGCCGGCAGGTCGACGTCGAAACATACCCCAACATTTCTTGAAGAAGCGTCTTCATTCGCCCAGCGCGACCGGTACCCTCAGGATCTTTTGATGCCTGCTCGATAAAGTATTCTTGCGTGGCCAGATCACGCTCATGGAACAACAAGGCGCACGCCGCAGATCGTCCATCGCGACCGGCACGCCCCACCTCCTGGTAATAGGCCTCGAGACTTCCGGGAATGTCAAAATGGACGACCAATCGGACGTCCGGCTTATCGATGCCCATGCCGAAGGCATTGGTCGCGGCCAGGATTCGCACCGTTCCTCGGCGAAACTCCTCATGGACCATTCGACGTTCCTCATCCGAAAGACCGGCATGGTAATAGCCGACCGAGGGGTGGGATTGTCCCAGCCATGCCGCGACCTCCTCCACGGCTCGGCGAGTAGCGCAATAGACGAGGATCGTCCCCTTCTCCGTCTCGCGAACCAAGCGTCCCAGCGTCGACAGCTTGTCTTGGCGAGACTGAGAGAGATGAACGGAGAGGGCGAGGTTGGTCCGACGAAACCCTGCGACGAGTCGAAATGGATCGCGAAGCGACAGCCGTTGGCAGAGATCCGTCTGCACACGAGCAGTGGCTGTGGCTGTCAGCGCCAGACAGGGAGGGCTCGTGAGTTCCTGCCGCAGGCGACCGATCTTGAGGTAATCGGGCCTAAAATCATGGCCCCACTGGGAAATACAGTGCGCTTCGTCGACTACCAGCAACGAGACCCAGAGGGAACGCAACAACCGGAGAAATCCCTCATGTTGCATCCGTTCCGGTGCCACGTACAGCAGCTGCAGCCGCCGCTGCTGGAGCTCCTGCATCACGCGGTTCTTTTCAATTCCGGTGAGGCTGGAGTGAAACGCCGCGGCGGCAATCTTCCGTTGCTTCATGGCCGTCACCTGATCCTGCATCAACGCAATGAGTGGAGAAATCACCAGCGTCAGCCCTGGCAAGAGGGTCGCCGGCAACTGATAACAGAGCGACTTCCCCTGCCCGGTCGGCATGACCGCCATCGCATCGCGCCCCGCTAACACGGCACGGATCACGGCTTCTTGGCCTGGCCGAAACGTGGCAAAGCCGAATCGCTCGCTGAGCTGTCGAGTGAGATCATCCACAGGGAAGGTGAATCAGAAGGATAGAGTCGTGATAGCAATCACAGCGAACCGAGTATAGATGAACGACTGTGGGCAAGTCGAGCACCGTCGACAGAACGCGATCAGCGCTCACGCAATAGGCCAGATCACCTCCCTCGTCTCCAGTCCCCAGCAGCAGGCACAGGGCTTCATGGACCGGACACCGTCACACGCAGGATCCTCTTTGAGATTGAGGCGGAAAGAAACGCACCCGTGACCTGACTGGGCAGCCGGAGCCAAGTACTGACTGAATCGACTTCGATTCATGCGGTGCATCTAATTCGATTCCATAAAACCGAGAGAGTGTGTCGTCGAACTGGTCAGGCGGCCAGTGACTTGGCTTCAGCAGCCTGGTCTCCCAGCACATTCAGTCCATCAAGTCGCTGGATCTTGGGCTGATAAGCACTCACCTTGCGCATAATCATCGCTCTTAAATCTTCATCGACATGAGCGAGCGCTTCTCGCACCCCAACGATATCACCATCCTCCGCCAGATGAGCGGCAATGCCGATGAGCGGCAAGACTCCGGCATCGCCCATGGCCGTAGCAATCTCGATGGCTCCGGACCGATCTCCGGCCTTGACGAAGACCTGAGGGAGCTCAAGGTAGAAGTGACTGGCTAAGAGCGACGGATCAGGGCACGAAACGATAGTGTCTTTCACGGCCTGGACATTCCCCCGCTCCGATTCGATGAATAGCATCATCTGCCAGGCCTCTCGCAAGTATCGCTTATCAACGATCTCATTTGCCGTTCGTCGCGCCTCGGTGGTATCGCCGGCCAATGCTTGTCTGATCGCCTGGTCTTTTAACTGTTCATCCGTCAGTGTTTGGGTTGTCATCATGTCTTGGCTCCTCTCTGCACTTGGTCGGAGTACGAAATTGGAAATTCAAAACGCCTATTTCGAAATCTAGCGGTGAACGCCGTTCTTGTCGACTGTTTCACGCCAAATTGACAGACCCACCCTCCGTCCAATCGGGGTGACAGCTCTAACGATCGACCGTTGCTTCTATTCGCGAAGTATTTGCGTGAGGACGATGCGGAAGTGGAATGTATCTGCGAGCCTGACTCACGGCGATTCAAGAATCATTTTTTTATTACGCGCAGAGGCCCAACAGACTTTCCGCGGAAGGAATATAGAGACTTAAGCCATTGGCTTTCTTGCTACTTTTTCAGATTTGAATCCTAAAGAAGTTCATTTTTCCGCTTCGCTTGCGCATCTGAAATGTCCAGCTATACTTTCTCAATGCGCTCAACAAAATACATCATCGTGCAAGACGGAGAAGCGCGGGTGGAGCAGCTCATGTTTGCACTGATCAGCAATCGCTGAGCACGAGCGACATTCGACTATTCTCCTGTCACCAACCCCATGCCCGCCGAACACAGAATACTGCGAAACGCTTCTAAATTCAGCCTCTCATAAACTAACCAGCTCACCCAGCAGCGCGAGACCAACGGCTGCTGATGCATTCGACTGGCCTGATCAGCCGGCCTTACGTTGAAATCAACGCTTTTTTTACACATCACACCTCGATCTTTCCCACATGTTTCTCCTCCTGCACCAAGCGATAGGCAATCTACTAAAGTTACCGCCTCCCACCAATTACTTCGAAACACTTGTAAGATTTGCGTCCAGAAACCGACTTTGAAGGAGAGACGAGAGGAGATTCTATTCACCGCCTTATCTACGTATTTTGGGAAACTCCGATTGACCCGATAGGTGAAGTGTTGATACACATATTTCCAGGTATTCTGACCAATTCTGCGAGGCCGGCCATGCCGATTGATGACATCACACAAAAAGTCAGCGAGCGCTATGCCAAAGCCGCCAGTACCGGCGAACAGATGTGCTGCCCCACCAGCTACGACATGGGGCACCTCAAGACCTTCATTCCTGAAGAAGTGCTCACAATCTCCTATGGCTGCGGCACGCCAGCTGGCCTCAAGACAGTGCAGGCCGGTGAGACGGTCTTGGACATCGGATCGGGTGGCGGGATCGATTGCTTTGAAGCCTCCCGCTTGGTGGGTCCCACAGGCCACGTGATCGGAATCGACATGACCGATACGATGCTGGAGATCGCCCGAATAAATGCAGCGGTCGTGGCTGCGAATCTTGGCTATCCCGCCTCGAACGTTGAGTTTCGCAAAGGCCTGGCGGATGCAATGCCCGTCGACGATGGGACGATCGACCTGATCATCTCAAATTGCGTGATCAATCTTGCTCCGGATAAGCGGAAGGTGTTTCAGGAAATGTATCGGGTCGCCAAGCCCGGCGGACGGTTCACCATCTCAGACATCGTGTCCGATCACATCGTGCCGCAGTACCTTGTCCATAACACACAAAAATGGGGAGACTGTTTATCCGGTGCCTTGACGCTCACCGACTACATGAACGGCATGACGGCAGCCGGTTTTCTTGGTATTCATCTGGTGAAATTTTCGCCCTGGCGCGTCATCGACGGGATTCATTTCTTTTCCGTGACGTTGACCGGTTACAAACTCCCTCAGACAACGACGACTCCGTCGATGTTTCACGCGACATTACGTGGGCCCTTCAGCCGAGTTGTGGTTGAAGAAGGTACGACCTACCAACGCGGCATTCCGCAACCGATCACGTCGGAGGAGATACTGTTGTTGAGCACCCCTCCCTTCGCCGGACACTTCCTCCTGACCGCCAAGCCTGTCGCGCTGGGCAGCGATGATCCGCGCTGGACCGCCGTCTTCCCAGCCGATGCCCCATGCACCTGGCAAGGCCACTATGCCTTGCTGGCCGGTCCCTTCGTCGAAGCGACTGATGACGATCACCATGTCTATCGCCGCGGCGAACCGCTGGAAATCTGTTCCAAAACGGTCGCCGTGCTGGAGACCAACAGCTACGCCCCACACTTCGTGATCCTCAACAGAGCCGGTGACCAGACCAGCGGTGAAGCCGTCACCTGCGCTCCTAACGGAGGCTGCTGCTAGATGACGCTCACGTTGCTTGGCCGAAGCAACCCCCTCGCCTCAGCGGCTGAACAACTCCGTATCCTTGATCAACCGAGTGGTTCTTCATCGTTCGCCCTGCGACTCACCCAAGCTGGAGTTTGCCCTCTGCGTGCGAGCGGCATCACGGTCTTCCAAATCAACGTCGGTAAGCTCTGTAACCAGACCTGCCGCCATTGCCACGTGGATGCCGGACCGGATCGTCCCGAAACGATGTCCTTGGAAACGGCTGAACAATGTATCGACGCGCTGGCTAAAACGGACATTCCTACAGTAGATATCACCGGCGGCGCGCCGGAGCTGAATCCCCATTTTCGCTGGCTCGTCGAACAGTCCCGCAGACTTGGCCGACATGTCATGGATCGCTGTAATCTGTCCGTGTTGCTGCTTCCTTCCCAGGTGGATCTCGTGAAATTCCTGGCTCATCACCAGGTGGAAATCATCGCCTCGTTTCCGTCGTACCGTGCCAGCCAGACCGATGCGCAGCGAGGCGACGGCATCTTTGAGAAATCGATGGAGGCGCTTCGCCTGCTTAACCGATTCGGCTATGGCCGTTCGGATAGCGGGCTCACCCTGAACTTGGTCTACAATCCCGTCGGCGCGTTCCTGCCTCCAAGGCAGGAGGCCATCGAAGCACAGTTTAAAAAAGAATTGCTGACCAAGCATGGGGTTGAGTTCAACCGGCTCTACACGATCACCAACATGCCGATCAGCCGGTTCCTGGAGTTCCTCATCGAAAGCGGCAACTATGATCAGTACATGACGCGCCTGGCCAATGCGTTCACCCCGGCTGCAGCTGCCGGCGTCATGTGCCGGTACACACTGTCCGTCGGATGGGACGGCAGACTCTACGACTGTGACTTCAACCAGATGCTCGAACTCCCGGTTGATCACGGAGCGCCGTCGCATATTCGCGACTTCGATCCTGCTCAACTCCATCATCGACAGATCGTCACGCGCAACCATTGCTTCGGGTGCACGGCCGGTTCTGGTTCATCTTGTGGTGGATCTGTCACGTAAGACGGCTCACCATGGAACTCTCCGTCCTCACATTCTCGCTGGTCCTTGTCCTGGCCTTTGCCAATGGCACGAATGACGTGTCGAAGGCTATCGCGACGCTGGTAGGCAGCGGCGTCACGAGCTATCGGACTGCCATCGCTTGGGGAACGTTGTGGACGATGATCGGAGCGGCCACTGCGGCGTTCGTGGCCAGCGCGATGGTCAAGACGTTCAGCAGCGGCCTCATCCAACCGGACCTCGCCATCCCGTCATCAC